>JBGSZB010000001.1:0-12206 GCA_041750555.1 Candidatus Dojkabacteria bacterium
AATTTAAAACATTTTCAGATTTCTCCTTTAGGGATTCATTAGATACTACTTCAACACTAGTTATATTAAATGCGACATTCTTTGATAAAAATATTATTAAACCCATAGAAAGTATTACGATTAGAATTGCTAAATATTTTAAATTTATCTTAATATTTAATTTAGAAATCCTGTTTTGGAATAGCTTTTTTTTTCTTTCTTTAGCTAAATCACTGTATTTAGGAGTATTAGATTGTTTCGGAAACAAAGGTTTTTTATTAGTAGGTCTAATACTAGCAATGTTAAATTTCGATTTACTAGCTCTATAAGTATTACCTTTTCTTTTATTACCTCTTCTAAACAATTTCATTAATTTAATGTAAGTAATTATTATTTTACATTAAATTAAGCTTTAATATTTAGGTATACGAAATATATTTAAAAAGATTAATGAACAAAAAAGAGGATATGTATCTATGCTTTGGAATAAAGATATAGATTTCGGGAAAATTAAGATTTTAGATTAGAATCCCATCTCTTTTAAGAAAGTAGCAGTTTCTTTCTCATCAGTTGCAGTTCTCTTAAGATAGTTAATCCATCTTCTTCTCTCTCCAACTAATTTTAATAAACCTCTTCTTGAGTGCTTATCTTTTTTATGAGATTTTAAGTGATCTGCTAAGTATTTGATTCTCTCTGTTAGCAAAGCGATTTGAACCTTAGGAGATCCTGAATCTTTTTCGTGAGATCCATATTTTGAAATAATCTCTTTCTTTAAAGTTTTCTCTTTGTTAAATTTTGACTTATTACTAGACATAAATTTTGTTATTTATTAGCGACATATTATACCTCCTAGAAACCCTTTTTACAACTACTTATTCACTTCTTTACTCTATTAAACAACTTACTTACAATATTAACTGGATCTGAAAAAAGATTTTTTAGTGCAATACCTACATCTTCAACAATATCAATTACACCTCTTACTCTATCGTAGTCCTCTAAAAGCATATCTGATAAGTTACCAATGTTTTGAACAGGTTTTCTTGTATCTTCAACAACATCACTTACTTTTAAGATTAATTTAATTAAAGAATATGCAATACCTACAATTGCAAATGCAAAAGATATCGCTAATATTAATTTTACAGCTTCATCTACAGACATAATTGTTAATTAAAAAAATATATTTCTAATTTAGTATAAACTCTTTTAAATTTGCTTTCTATGAGATTTTTTGAAAAAATCAAATTATGAATAATATATTAATACTCGGAATTGTTTTTTTGATACCTGCAATCTTTGTAATAGTTAAAAATTACCTATGGGATATATCTTATTGGCAGAAGAAAAGTTTTAAATTTGAAAACTTTATTAAAAACTACTCTTGGGATTTAGAAATTATAAATAGAAAACCACTACTTAATATTTTAAAGTTTTCTACTCTTGCCCTACTTTCACTTTTATTTATAGATACATTTTTAGGAAGTTTAGGCATTATATTAGCTTATATAATTTGGGTTGTTGAGTTTTATACATCCCTAGAAAATATTATTAGATTTAAAGAACCCGAGATAAATCTATTAAAACCTAAAACACTACTACTTGTATTACTAAGTGTTTTATTAATTCTATTAACTGTTTTTACAATTAGTTATCCATTTGCAGTTTTAGATACAGTAACAAGTACGGTTATTAGTAATGGGGTCTTTGATATATTACCTGATTATTATCTTTATCTAGGTCTTCTCTCTTTTAATCTTTTACTACTAGATATCTTATCTTCAACTGTTCTTATACTTTTAAGAGTTCTATTATTACCAATAGATTTAGTTAACAACTTAATTGTTAAGTTTGTTGCGATAACTAAATTAGAGAGTAGATTAAAGAATAGAAAAAATAGGGATAAGAAAGCGAATCATCTTAAAGGAATTCGTAATGAGAGTAACAATGCTAATTTAAAAATAATAACACTAACTGGCTTTAATAATGATAATTATTTACAAATATTTTTATTAAATCTATTTAATGAATATATTCCACAATATTTAACTCCAAGTGATAATGTATTTAAACAAATCTACTACCTTTTAAATAAAAGAAGTAAGGTTTTAGTTTTAAATTTAGATAAAGGGAATAATAAATATATTAAAAACGTTAAGGTTGATTTTAATATTACTAATACACTGCCTTTTAAAAACGATTTAGTTAATGATGTTAAGAGTACTAATAACGAATTTAACCTTTCAAATATTATTTATTTAAATAACTCAATTGAATGTTTAATAAAGTTTAAAGATCAAAGTGAAACTATACTACTCCCTGGGGATTCAAGGATTTATTTATTTATTCCTGAGATTTTTAATATTTTAATTAATTTAGGATACAGCTTTAGAAAAAGCGTTGATATATTTAATAACGTTGTAAAAAGAAATAATAATATATTTTTAAAGGGAGATAATAATATTAAATTAATTAATTTTAGTAATAGTGAAATAGATGCTAAACATTTAATTTTTAAATTAAAGAATTTATCTAGCATTAAAAATAATAACAAATTAATATTATTAACTAATGGTTTTGAAATTAATTCTAAAGAGTATTTAACAGAAATTATTAGTGAATTAAAAAACTATGTTGATATTTTAATTACTTCTAATAAAAAGCTATACAACATCTCTTTAAATGAAGATATAGAGTGCTTTAGAGTTACAAGTTTAAAAGACTATGCGTATTTAACTAGATTATATTCAAAAGAAAATGATTATGTTCTTATTGAGGGTCATTTAAAACCTTATGTGTTAAAGGAACTAGTTGCTAATTAATTTTTTGACTTAAATTTGAGTTTAGCTATAATAGTTATATTTAATGTTACTTGATGAAAAAGACTAAGAACGGAGAAGTTATTGCATCTCTAACAGAGGTTAAAAACAAGACAGGAGATATATTTGCTCTTGCAGATGAATTTGGTGAAGTTATTTTAACTTCATATAATAAACCTAGGTATAAAATAATTAAACTTAATGTATCTAATTTATTAGATGAAGAAGTTGTTAAAAGTGTAAAGCCTAGAGTTAGCGTTAAAGAGGTAAAAAAGGAAGAAGTAGTTAAAGCGGTTGTTGAAGAACCAAAAAGAGAGATTAAAGTGGTTAAGAAAGAAGATACCAGTGTTAATGAATTAGGAGACGTTATTGATGATGAAGTTAGGCTTGATACATGGAATAGAGTTTCTGAAAAAGAAATGAAATATGTAGAAAGCATTGTTAAACCTTTAATATCTTAATATATAAATTTTATGAAAGAAGCAATAATTATTGATACAAGTGTGTTAGTTGAATACTTAAGAACTGGTAAGGGTAAATTACCTGAAGTTCACGAAAAGTTTGATTTAGTTATCTCTAGTGTTTCTATAGCTGAGATATTAGCTAGTAAAACTTTTATTGATGCATCTCTTGAGGAAGAAGTTAACACTTTTGTTTCTAAATATTTTAAAGTTAGAGAAGTTAGTGAAGATATTGCTAAAGTAGCTGCTAAAGTTATTAGAGATCATGGTTTAAATTTTGTTTCTAGTGTTATTGCAGCAACTGCAATTAGTGGAAACCATAAGTTACTAACTATTAAAAAGGGAGATTATTCTAAAGTAGATAATATACAGTTTTTAGAGTAGTTAAGATTCTTTTAAATTACCAGAAATTATTGCAATTATTGCTTCAGATAATACTTTGTTTGCTTTTCCCAAGACTAGATCGTTCTCATTCAAATTATCAGTATTACTTAATTGGTATTTAACTATTAATCCTTGCAGGTATGATTCTAATTCAACAGTACTCTTAAAAGTTACCCCCTCAAAAGTATTTACAATGCTAAATATATCCCTTGGTGAAAACAGATCTTTAAGATATTCAATGTAAGATTGAGGATTATTAGGTATGAAATTTCTATCAATAGATATATCCAGAAAACCTTTTCTATCTTGATATACTCCATTAAAGATAATTACTTGAGAGGCTCTTAGAAAGCCAGCAATTCTTCTTGAAGACCTGCTGTTCCCTTTAGTATATTGATCTACTAGTTCTCCTACTTTTCTAATATGAAAGGCACCTATAGACTCTAAGACACTGTTTTTAACATCATGCCTGTTGAATTGACTAGCTGAGATAAGTGCTAAGGTATAATACTTAAAGAAGTTTTGAATCTTGTTTTCTAAAGCTACTTGCTCTTCTTCACTTTGAAAATTTATATTATCTTCTATTAAGGACTTTACTCGGCTATACAGTGAATCTAGTAGCTCAGTTAACTCTCTTGAAGTTGGGATATCTAGATTAGACATTTCTATATATTAATTATTAACACCAAATTTTAACATATCATTATCAGGATTCACCACTAGTTAACCTTATTGAGAAATTCTTAAAATTATCGGAGAGACAGGACTCGAACCTGCAACCTCGTGTTCCCAAAACACGCATTCTAGCCAATTGAACTACTCTCCGAATGGATTAATTTTAGCATATTAAGTTATTTCAAGGAATTAGAAGCTACTAATATAGTATTTCTGTTCAATAAAGTCACTTCTCTCCTCTAAATACCATTTAAAAATATCAAACTCATTATGGTAAACAGGATTTAATTTTAAAAACTCATCTTTATTTACATAGAAGTTTTCACCTCCTTCAATATTTTTTAATTCACCTGTTATATTAAAAGCCTCTACCACATTAAAAAATTTATCTTCTAATATACTACCTTTTTTATCATAAACCATTTCATGTAATAGATATCTATACTTAAAATCAGCAGTTAAATTCATTTCTTCATTTAATTCTCTTTTACATGTTTCTTCAATAGTTTCACCAAATCTCACTTTACCAGTCATAAAACCAATATATCCAAAATATGGTTCTTTTAATCTTTTTTGAACAATATATTTAATAATACCCTTCTCTTTAATTGCTGGAACTATTAATACTGAGACTTTAGGTTGTTTCTCAACAATTTTACTATCAGTATCCATAGTATTTGAGAATTCTTTACCCTTTAAAGTTAAAAAGTATTTATTATCTATCTTCTCAACTAGCTTCTGTTTAATTAATGTTTTTAAATGATAATTAAACTTATCTGTATCTAATTTAGTTTTATTTATCTCAGAGAATCTTGAAGCAGGATAAAACAGAAGATATCTTAATATCTCCATTTGTATAAAATTAAGTGTATTCATTGTATTAAATTAACTTAGGAGATTATCTATAAGGAATTAAATATTTTCTAGTGAAATTAATTTAAGTAACTTTACCCCCAGGCTGTTAACAAATGTTACGTAAATTTACGTAACATTTGGCCAAGCAATGTTAGTTAATTTTCTTAAAAGCACCTACGTTTATTATATATTCATCCTCACCAAAACCTCCAACCTTAACTAAATAACCTAAGTCCACTAAACCATCCATAATCTCTCTTAAATCATGGTCATGGAAAACAGCTTTTCTTCCAAGAAGGTAGTCGACAATGTCGCTATAGCGAGCATGAAAATAAAAATCGCTTTCATCAGGATCTTCTTTAGCTAAGCCCCTAACATACGTAAACATTGTTTTAAAAAGTATATCTTTTGGAATAAACCTACCTCTGAAGAGATCCTCTAGATAGGCGTCTGGCTGACTTTGTCTTTTCTCCATTTTTGCATTTCTTTATGATTACCCGATAATAACACATCGGGAACATTCCATTCTACGCCCTCTTCCGTTTTAAACTGAGAAGGTCTTGTATATTGAGGATACTCGGGAGATTCATTTAACATGTCAGTTTCCTCTGACAATGATTTCTCATTGCCAAGTACGTCTGACATTAATCTAACAGTTGAATCAACAATAATTTGAGAAGCTAATTCACCTCCTGAAAGAATATAATTACCAATAGAAATCTCACCATCTATTAAATTTTCAACAACCCTATGATCTACTCCTTCATAGTGACCACAGATAATAACTAACCTATTAACGTTTTTTGAATAATCTAGAGCTAGACTCTGATTCCATAATTCTCCCTTAGCACTAGTTAATAATACCTTAGTTTTAGAATCTCTCTTAGGATATACCCCTAAATCTTTTAGGGCATAATATATTGGTTCAACTTTCATAAGCATTCCAGGACCTCCACCAAACGGTCTATCATCAACAACCTTATGCTTACTTTTACTCCAATCTCTTAAATTATGAATATTTATTTTAACAATTCCCTTTTCAACTGCACGCTTAATTATACTTTCATTAAAGTATGAAAAAGATTCTGGAAACAGTGTTAATATATTAAATATAACCATACAGGATTATACCAAATATCAGTTCCTTTGACCCCCTTCAGCTAATGCATCTAATACTGCTCTCAATCCTGGAGTGAGAACATGGCGACCTTCATTTTTTTTAAGAAGCAAATAGTTATTTAAACTAGCCCTTAAATCCTTTCTGTTATATAATTTTAACTCTTGAACCAAACCATCTAAAGCATCTCTATCTACTCTCTCTAGCTCTAAAAGATAATCAATTGGGAAATCTCTGTTTATTGAGTTATTAACAACAAGAATTTTTTTAATTAGATCTAGAATATTTGAGACAACTATACGTCCCTCTTTCGTTAACTCGACTATCCTATCCGCATCTAAAGTCATTCTAAGCAATTTATTTAAATCCCCATACATTCCACCCAACTCCTGTATAAATAAAATCTCATTAAATTCTTCTGGGGGGATTGAGGGAAGGGCTAAAGAGTCACTAGTATGACCATTCAAACTTATCATACTTGTACTACCCATGTAAAAATTTTAATAATTAAATCTTCTCTAATCTAGCGTATTCTAGCATTAATTCTTTAACACCATGTAACTTTCCAAAATCAACAATAACAAGGGATCCATCTAATTGAATAACTCTACCTTTACCAAAGTATTCATGTAAAACATTATCTCCAGTATTCAATTGAATATAGTTTTCTTCCCTAAAACCTCTATCATCCTCATCCTCTAAAAAATCAGAGGTGGTTACCATATCACTTAAATTATCAATTAGACTGGAATCAACATCATTAATAAATCGAGATATTGGATTATTCTGAGTTGTACCAAAGTATCTTCTCTTTAGGGCATGACTTAAAAACAATCTATCTTTAGCTCTAGTTAATGCAACATAAGCAAGCCTTCTCTCTTCCTCCATTTCTGTATCACTTTGCATAGAATTAGAATGAGGAAATAGATTTTCTTCGACACCTGAAACAAAAACGTACTTAAACTCTAAACCTTTAGCTGCATGAATAGTCATTAATGTAACACTCTCTTTAACCTCTTCATTTTCATTAGCAACTCCCTCTAATAGAGATACCTCCTCTAAGAAAGATTCTAAACTATCAGTTGGGGTTAAATCACTAAACTTAGAAGCTACAGTAATTAACTCTTTTAAGTTTTCTATCCTAGATTCATTTTCAAGTGTTCCATCTTCTAACATTTTAATATATCCAGATTGTTCTAAGATATAGTTGATTAAGTCTACAACATTTAATTCTTTAGATTTTTTTATTAAATCATTCATTAAATCATTAAACTTTCTAACACTTGAATTATCTATATTATTTAAATTTAAATACTCTAAGAAAGAAACATTATTACTAGTTGCTTCATTAATATATTTTTCAACACTTTTACTACCTATTCCTCTTTTAGGAACATTAATAATTCTTTTAATACTTTGAGTATCTTTTGGATTGTATATACACCTTAAATACGATAAAACATCTTTAATCTCTTTTCTATCATAGAACCTTAAACCTCCAACAATCTTATACGGAATAGATGCATTAATAAAAGATTCTTCTAAAGATCTTGATTGAGCATTAGTCCTATAAAGAACTGCAAATTCATTCAAAGATTCTTTTTCACTTAGTTCTTTTATCTTATCTGTAATCCACCTACCTTCACTTTGTTCATCAAGGGCACTAAAAAGTGTAATATTTTCGCCGTCACTGTTCTCAGTCCATAATTTTTTATCTTTTCTTGATCTATTTTTACTAATTACTTGATAACTCGCCTCTAATATCTTTTTAGTAGATCTGTAATTTTGTTCTAATTTAATAACTTTAGCTTCAGGATAATCTTTTTCAAAATTTAAAATATTTTTAATAGTAGCTCCTCTAAAAGCATATATACTTTGATCATCATCTCCTACACAACATATATTTCTATTAATACTTGCCAATGCTTTAACAATTACATATTGTGCATGATTTGTATCCTGATACTCATCTACTAAAATATATTTAAATTGATTTTGATACTTCTCTAAAACTTTTGGTGATTGATTAAAAAGCTTAACTGTATACATTAATAAATCATCAAAATCTAGTGCGTTATTCTCTCTTAAAACTTCTTGATAGATTGGGTAAATTTCGGCTACGTTTTGTTGGAAATATCCTTGAGCATACATAGCATAAGTTTCAGAATCAATAAGTTCATTTTTAGCACTAGAGATATATGAATGAATAGCTCCTGGATTAAAATCTTTAATTGAGATATTTAATCTCCTCATAGCTTCTTTAATAGCTTCTTTTTGATCACTAGAGTCATAAATTGTAAAGTTTCTATCTAACCCAATATTAGTTCCATCTATCTTTAAAATCTTTACACATATTGAATGAAATGTTCCCATCCAGTTTAAATATACTCCATCAAACTTTTCAGCATTAGTTTCTCTTAAAAGTGAATTAATTCTCTCTTTCATCTCTCCTGCTGCTTTATTCGTAAAAGTCATGGCTAATATATTGTTAGGGGTAGCTAAACCCGTATCTAATATATATGCAATTCTATACGTTAAGACTCTTGTTTTACCAGAACCTGCTCCCGCTAAAACTAGTACTGGTCCATCAGTACTAATTACTGCATCCTTTTGTGGAGGGTTCATTGAATCTATGTCTATCATCGTTTCATTGTATCATGTTAGGTATAACAAATTCCTTACAGAAAATATTAATTATTTAGCTCTTTTTTAATTATCCTCTATATTTAAAAATACATTATAATATGGTTATGAAAGCTCTAAAGTTTTTAATACTTACTATATTTACCACCCTTTTTACATTTACAATCTTCACCTCACTTTCAACTAAAGTAGAAGCTTATGTGTCTGAGAGAAATTTTAATAGAAATTTTGAAGTTAGAGATGATTATTTAAGAGTAAGTGAAACTAAAGATTTAACCATTATCTCCCCTGGTTGGTTTATACCTATTAATTCTACAGAAACCTTCTCAATAATTAACCTAGATACAACAGATACAAATAGTAGTAACAAATTAAAAAGATCTCTAGATACACTTAAAGTTAGTGACTCCCTTGGTAATAACCTAAATTATGAATTAAAAACACTAGAGAGTGGAACTATTAATGTAGAAGTTAAAACTGCAATTGAAGTGAGATTTCAACAACATTATTCAATTACAGTTGAGTATGAATCTGAAATGCTTTATTTAAAAACTGGAAACATTATTGATATATATATCCCTGGATTTTCAAAAAATTACGTTTTTGAAAGTGATAGCAACAAAGAGGTTGTAACTACAAAACTATATATAAATAAAAAATATGGAGAGATTAACTTTGTATCCTTAAATTCTAAAGAGATTTTAGAGGGAGATAATACAGTTATTGAATATTCACAAAATGATTTAGTTGGAGAAACAGGTTGGATACAAATTGGTTTAAAACAATATTACGAATTTAATATTAATCAAAAATATTTTAAAACTTCAGATCTACCCTTTTTGTTTAATACATATAAAATAGTTATTCCAAGAAATATTAATAGTGGAAAAGTTACTCAAAAGGTCTACTATACGGAAATATCTCCTAGTCCATATTTTATTGAAGAAGACATTGATGGGAATTTAATAGCATATTTTAGAGTACCATCTAATCTGGATGGTGAAATTAAGGTTAGTGGTTACTCTACTTCAGAATTTAACAAAGATTTAGATATTACAAAATCAGGTAATTTTGAGAGCCTTAATGAATTAGATAAATCTTTTGTTGATAGAAATACAAGTAATTCTAAATATTGGGAAAGTACTAATATTGAGATGCAAAATGTTGCAAATACAATAAGAGGTGATGAAAATGATATTTATACAATTGTTTTAAACACATATAAATATGTTGTAGAAAAAATTGACTATAGTGAGGTTAAAAGATTTGGATCTAATGAAAGAAATGGTGCATTAGCTACATTAAGAGGAGGTGCTGCAGTTTGTATGGAATATTCAGATTTATTTATTGCTCTACTAAGATCTATGGGTATTCCTGCAAGAGCAGGTTTTGGATACGGATACTCAGCCCTAGATAAACAATCTCTACTTGATGGAACTATTAACCATCAATGGGCAGAAGTATATTTTCCAGAGATTAATTCTTGGATTCCTGTAGATACTACCTGGGGAGAAAATGGTAATGAAGTTATTGGTGGAGATTTAAATCACTTTTATTCTCATGTTTCATCAGTTAGTCCGGAAATTCCAAGCTCCCTAGAGGTTAACTATTTAGGTAATTTAGATAATGAATTAACAAGAGATTTAATTGTTCTACCTAAAGACTCAAGTATTGAAATTGAAACTGCTCAAACTCAAGAAGATATATTATCTAGCTTTAAAAAGCCAACTAACCTAACTGAAGAAATTGAAAGACTTAATTTTACACTATCAATTATTTGGAATAACTTAGATAATAGCTATAAGTTAATAATTATTGTTATTCCAATATCTCTAATCGTTATTACCCTTTTATTAATTTTCAGAAAAAAGATATTTAGACAAAAGTTCTCTACTTTTGATCGTAATATCGCTAAAATATATAGATGAATAAGAAATTACATACACAAATTGTTAAAGAGAATCCATTTCAAGAGCTTTATTCTTGGGTTTCTCCTGAAAGATATTGGGTTAAAAAAACTAAAGGTTGGTATGTAACTTATTCTTTCTTTTTTATTGTAATTGTTGCTTTCCTAGCACTTCTTGGTGAATACATTTTAATTATTGCAGTATTAGCATTCCTTCTTTTATGGTTTATTCAAGGATCAAGTGAACCTCAAGATATAGAGCATTTAGTTACAAGTCTTGGTGTTAAAACTTTTGAAAGACTCTATGCTTGGAGTAATATTAAAGGGTTTTGGTTTTCAGAAAAAAATGGTGTTACTTTTTTAAACTTAGAGACTTTTGAAGATGATAAACCTGACTTTGTTAAAAGGGTTACTCTTCTTTTAAATGGTAATGATATTGAAGTTTTTAATGTATTAGCTAAGTTTATTAAATATTTAGATAAGAAGGACATTGATTTTAATTTTTTAATGTTCTTTATTCATGGAGAATATATTGATCCTTCAATGTTTTTAAATAATCCTGAAAATTAGTATAATCCAATTAAGCACCTGTAGCTCAATTGGATAGAGCACTTCTTTGCGGAAGAAGCGGTTAGAGGTTCGAGTCCTCTCAGGTGTAATTAAGATTCATTAACACTACTCGGGGACTCTATAATTTTCAACATATTATCTAATGCATTTGCTAAGGCTATAGATCTAAAATCTCCCTCCTCTTCTCCAGCCCTATAAATATCCCTTTGTTGTTTTATTTCCTCAATAAGCGACTCTTCATTACCACTATTAAAACTTTGTAGGACTAAGTAAAACCTTGCTGGATAAGATGAAATAGCAATAGAATATCCTAACATTGAAAAAATATAACTACTTGCATCTAAAAATCCTTGTTCTCTTGAAATAGAGGTTTGTAAATTATCAAAATATCGTTCAATTATTTTATTTTCAAATTGGTAATGACTATATAGTAATGCTCTGTTTGCTTCTTCAGAGTCGTTTGAATCTATATGAAATTGTCTATTTAATGAATGATTTGACATATATATTTATATTATAAAGATTAATATATAACAGCCATATTATACTATTTGAAAGGGAGTTATCATTTCCCAACTATCCCTCATCCTCAAAAGTTCCCTCTAGAAGCTCCCTAATATGCTCTAACTCTTCAATATCATAATTATTAGCTGACAATTCACTTTTACTTAATTCGTAATATTTTAATCTAGTAAGAAAGAAATATAGCACTGGAATAACTAGGGATATTGAACTTACATTGTTATTCTTAGTTAATAATCCAAATATTAATACAATAAAACATAATATATTTATAA
>JBGSZB010000002.1:0-33214 GCA_041750555.1 Candidatus Dojkabacteria bacterium
TACAAGATTAATACACTTAATAGATGGAAGAATAGTTGAAGATTATGATTTAAATAAAAACAATATTGAAGAGATTAAAAAGAAATTAATAGATAAAAATCATATACAAAGTTTAATTAAAGATGAAATAATTCCTAAAAGTGGATTAACTAAAAACTCTCTTAAAGACACTAGAATACTTGAAAAAACTAATATATTTGTATTAATTAAAGAAGTTATTCTTATATTAATACTATCTCTTTTGAGTTTAGTACATAAAGGTATATATTACTTTTTATCATTTAAATACTTTCCTAAATTTATTAAAACATTTAGATTTAAATTTACTAACTGGTTTAATAATATTGTAAATAGAATAGATGATGGGGGAAGTAATACAATTAGTTACTCAGATTTATTTGATTTAGCAATTAAAAATTTATTATCTAAAAGAAAACGAAGTTTTATAGCAATATTAGGAGTTGCATTAGGTATAGGGTTTACCGTATTACTAATATCTCTTGGATTTGGTTTAGAATCCCTAATAATTTCAAGAACAGCATCAATTAGTCAGTTAAAACATATAGAAGTTTTTCCAGCAATTGGAGAGAGTGTGGAACTTAATGATCAAAGTATTACTTCTATTGAAGAATTAGGATATATAAAAGAGGTACTACCAATAATTGGAATACCTGGAAAAATTGATTATCAAGAATCTAACTTAGATATTGTAATTTATGGAGTACAAACTAAATATTTAGAAAACTCTGATAACTTATTAACTAATGGTAATTACTTTGATTCAAATAATCTTTATTCAGAGGAAGATAGTGAAAAAAACTATAGTGTTGTAATAAATAAAGCATTAAGTAATTTATTAGTTAATTCAAATAACTTAATAGATCAAGATGTAAAACTTGGATATAGTATTACAACTGATAGCGATAATGAGGAAGATAGTGAACCAATCTTTAATGAATTTGTGGTTATTGGAGAGATAGAATCTGATGATATACCTGTAGCATATATTCCAATAGAACTATTAAGAGGTTCAACTGATTCAAGCTATTCTCAATTAAAAGTTATAGCATCTAACCAAGAAGTAGTTCCTGAAATTAGAGGTAAAATAAATGCATTAGGGTTTAGAACTACATCAATATTAGATACAGTTGAACAAATAGAGTCTCTTTTCTCAAGCATTAGATTAGTATTTGGAGTTATAGGATTAATATCTCTTTTAATTGCGTCTCTAGGCATGTTTAACACTCTAACTGTTTCATTACTTGAGAGAGTAAGGGAAGTTGGTTTAATGAAGGTTATGGGGGCAAATTCTAGAGAAATTAGGAGGTTGTTTTTATCTGAAGCAATTTCTATGGGAGTATTAGGTGGAGTAATTGGAATAATATTTGGAATGATTTCAGGTGGATTATTAACTCTTCTTTTAAGTATTATTTCAATTGCACAAGGTGGAAGTATTATTACTTTATTTGTATTCCCACTAACCACTATTATTTTAATAGTTGTTCTATCTGGATTAACAGGTATTCTAACTGGATTTTATCCATCCCGTAGAGCTACAAATATTCCAGCCCTAGATGCATTAAGATACGAATAAACAGGGGTTTAGATATTTTTAAAACAACTCTTGAATTCTTATATACTGAGAGGTAATATTTAATTATATATTTTAAATATATCCCATGGATAACAATTTGTATAAAGTAGTTGAAAGAATAACAGGAGCATTAAGTTTAATTGGATTAGGTATTATTTTTATACTAAATACTACAGGAGTAGTTCCTTGGGGAGTTTGGGGTTACATGATTTCAATAATATTTTTAATATGGCCAGTATTTTTAATTATTGCTGGATTAAATATTATATTTGGAAATTCTAATGTTTCTAAAACAGTATTAAATGTTTTATGGTTTTTATTCTTTTTAGGATTCTGGATATTTATATTATTCTCTTATCCTGAGAGTAAACTATACAATCCATCATTTGAAAACTTAATTAATTTACCAGCACGTGAGAGAGTGGAGGAAACTCAAGAAATATTAATGTCAAATTACTCAAACGATTTAAATGAAGTTAATTATACTTATACTATTACAGCAGGAGACTTAAACATTAATGATTCAAAAGAAAGTAGTTCATTTATTAATTTAAATTCTAAATTTTACGAAAATCATGGAGAGCCTAATCTTGAATCTAGTGAATCAAACAACTCTTTAGATATTAATCTAAGCCAAGACTTTAGTAACAATTTTCTTTTCTTTAGAAGAGATGGCTTAGAGTACAATGCAACAATAAATAATAATAGTACTAATTCTGATATTATTTTAAATTTAACAGCAGGAAGAGCTACTCTTAATTTAGATGAAGTTAGCATTAGAAACATAAGTACAAATATGACTGCAGGATCAGTATTCTTAAATATATCCAGGGATGCAGATTTAAATCAATTGGATATTGATATAACAGCAGGAGATTTTAATTTTAATCTAGATAAGGAATATAGCTTAATAATTACTAATGATTCTACAGCTGGTAATGTTAAATTAAATAATACCATTATTAAAGAGGGTAGAAGTGATTTTAGTGGTAAGATTTCAGATATTTTAGTTATAAATATTAATCAAACTGCAGGTAATGTTAATATTACAACTAATTGATAGATATTAAATATTATTTTTTAATTTATTAAAATGAAGGAAACAAATTTAGTTAAATTAGGTTGTGGAGCTTTTTTAATATTACTAGGTATAGGATTTTTAGGAGATCAATTTAACTTAATAGCAGTTGGTGAAGTTTTAAAATATTTATGGCCAACGGCTGTAACTCTACTTGGTGTTTATCTATTAGTTAGAGCTCGTAGACAATTAATTTTAGGTTTAATAATTACATTAATTGGTGTATTTTCATTAATTGATACTGCAGTTGATTTACCTTTCTCAGTTTGGGATTTATGGCCATTAGTATTAGTTGCTATAGGTATTAATATATTATTTAATGGTAAATTTAATTTTAATTCTAAAAATGATAGTAGGGATGATAAATTAGATTCTACTGCAGTATTCTGGGGAGATTCAAGAAGAGTTTTATCTAAAAACTTTAAAGGTGGAGATATTTCTGCAATATTTGGAGGTAGTGAAATTGATTTAACAAATACTAAATTTGATAATGGAGTAGCAACAATTAATATCCTTTGTCTTTTTGGAGGTATTGATATTAAATTACCAGAGAATACTGTTGTGGTTAACAAAGGATTAGGTATATTTGGTGGATTTGAAGAGAAATTATCATCAGTTAGGGATGAAGAATCTAGTCAAAAATTAATTATTGAAGGATTAGCTCTATTCGGAGGAGTTTCTGTTAAATCTTAATTACTTACTTATACAACTGTTAAAGTAACGATTTAAATATACAGTAAATGTATTTTTAACTAACTAATATATTTATACCCTTAAGTGTTTAGGAGTTGTAGATTCAATATATATTTTAGATCTTTTAATACTATCTAGTATTAATTGATAGAGTAGTATTGTTAACGTAGCTCCACTAACTGCTAGTATAAAGAAAACTGTTGTTGTAAAGGCTAACTCATCTACAGTTGGTAGATAATATGAACTAGGTGTCATTCTAACTAACCAATTTCTAAATCCAAATTCAAAATTAAAATCTATTGGTTTTAAACCACTAGGTTCTATATCTAATCCTTTAAATATCGCATTAGAATCATCTAAAATAGTGTTATCTGTTGTATCATATATTTCAAGCCCTATAATACTGTTTGAATAATATTCTGGATATACATGTTGAATAAGGTTATCAATTTGAAGGGCTATAACTAATTCTCCAGTTATTTTATCTTGGAATTGCACAGGTAAAAATATTAAAAATGTATCACCTTCAACACTATATGCAAAATCAAGTTTAGCAGTTGATACAGGTACTTTTTCCTTAATAGCTAAATCTATTGCACTTTTTCTAGAATCTAATGAGTATACGTTAAATCCTATTGCTTCTTCACTTGGATTGAAAGGTGATCTATACGTTAATACATGCATCTCATCTAATGAATCATCTGGAAATATCTTGAAGCCATCCTTAAACTGATCATATTTTGTATAAGTTTTATTCATTAAAGAGATATATTCATCATAATTCTCATCATTTACTATATGAATATATCCTAGGGCATTTATACCTAGATATCTCTCTAAAAGTTTAAAAGAATCTACATGTAAATCCCATTCCTCTTTGGTTAATAAACCGTGTTCAGCAAATATACCTCTAAATGAATACAAAATATCTGAATAGTTTTCTAAACGTTGTTGTAATTCATTAATATCAGTTTTAGCATTAAGGGAAAAATCAAAGTAATTGTTTTCTTCTATAACATTAATCTGGGTATCGTATAGATTAAATGTAATAATAAAGTGAATTAAAAGTATTATAGCTAATAGTATATATTCTCTAAACTTTGAGAATGCTTTTAGTATTACTTTTCCTAGATTTAACATAAAAGATTCCTACTCCAATAACTATAATTAAGTATCCTACTGATAATAATACTAGAGATGTAATTGTATAGCCAGTTGATTTAGTTTCAATAATATTTTGATCTATTCCTAGAGCACTACCTAATGGCTTCCACAAAAATTCAGTAAATAATCCATTAATTGGATCTAATTCTTCTTCAATTTCAGGAGTAATTGGTATATTAAATATTGGAGTTACAGGGTCAACTGGGTTTTCTGGTTCTTCTGGCCTTTCAGGATAAGAAATTGGGGGTATAGGGTCAGGAAACTCACTTGTATCAGTCCATGATGTGCACTGTGGATCGGTAGCAAAATCAATTCCTCCATCTCCATCATTATCTATACCATCATTACATTCAGTAATAGGGTAAATCTCTTGAGAAAAGTTAGAGGATGTAGCATAAATTGTAAAGTATTGAGTTAGTAGTGTTAATAATATTAATAAAGGGATAAAGGTTAATTTAATAAAAGATAATTTAACATCTTTACAAGAAAGTACAGACCTAAATATATAACGTGTTAAGTTTTTAATACTTTCTTTAAATAATTTTAAATTTATTACCATTGAAATAATATATGCTAAAGAGAATTAATTAGCAATAATACTTAAACTCATATTTATAGTGTAATTACCATATGCCTGTTCAGCAGGGATTTGTTGAGATAGATCAATTCCTGTAATATCCCAATAACAATTAGTTTGTGCACTTCCACTAGCTTGTGCAATTACTATACTATCTGTACTTCCCTGTAAAAATGATGAATTACTACCAAGGGTCACTCCTGTATTACTACATCCAGATTGTGGGGTAATTACCGCATTTGTAAAATCAAAGCTCATTCTTCCAGCTAGTGAATCTGCATCAACTCCACTATCACTACATCCATTAGGAGATCCTCCATTATCGTTATAGTCATACTCATCAACCCCTGTATCCCAAGTTGAGGTTATACCACCATTTGCAGATATACTTAAGCTCCAGGCGGCTGTACCCGTTTGGTTACTTACTCTAATTCGCTGTTCATTAACTCCAAAAGTAGCTGTTGTAGCTTGGCAAGCAAATGTTGTATCTATTGCTGAGAAGTCAATTGATGGACTAGATACACTTGTCCCTCCACTATCTACAATATCTACAGCTAGTGTTCCAACTTCAACTGGTATCTTCCAAGCTGCATATCTATATGCAACTAAATTTTGATTAGCTCCAGTACCACTTCCTACACTAAAACCACCTGATATTAATCCCGTAATTTGAGTAGTAACATTAGCAACATTAGCAAACGATTGAGAATCTAATCCTGCTAATGAGCTTGGTTTAAATACACCATTAACTGCGGTATTACTTTTAGCCCATACTAAATCAGGCTGGAATCCAACACTTGTTATATTTTGAGAAGTTCCGTTACCAGTATATGTATTTATTGCAAAATTAGTACCACTTTTAAATCCAAACCAGAAATATGTAACTGCTGAAGTATTAACAGTTACACCTGTACCAATTTCAAATGAAGTAGCACTTATTGCTTGTATTCCATTTGCTGTATCTGCTGTAGCTGCAAAATATGTTGATAAATCACCAACCATAGGTGAAATTCTAAATGTAGCTGCTCCTGCATTAGTAAATGATTTTATAGCTACCAAATCTAGAGCATAAGGCAACCTATTTATTAATCTAGTGTCAGTTCCGCTACCATAATATGATCCTATAATAAAATCACTTGCTCCTGTGTTTGTGTGGGGGTTAAAAGCATTTCCAAACGCTTGCCATTGATAAGTATTTCCATTTGTATTAACTACTGTCTGAACTCCAACAGTAAATCCATCATTATCAATTGATGTAATAGCAGATTCAATATTAGCAGTTGCACTTGCAAAATATGAAGAGGAGTTACTACCCATAAGACTAGTTCTAAATACACCATGTTGATTAGAGTTGTTTTTGACTATTACTAAGTCAGGTTTAAATCCAATACCTGAGATAGATTGACCTGTACCATTACCTGTATATGTACCTACAGCCATTTTAAACGTACCACTGGGTGTTGGATCTGTAATACCTTTAAAAGCGACATAGTAGTGTGTATTTGATGTACTTCCATTTACTGCAATGTTATTTCCAACTTGAAATCCATCAGCTTCTAGGGCTTGTATTTGATTAACTGCATTAGCAGTAGCACTAAAAAAACTTCCACTATCACCATAGCTTTCATTTATTGCAAAAATAGGGTTTGTACTTGCAGCTGTAGTATTTGTAGCATTTTTAACAAATACAAAATCTGGTTTGAAACCTACACCCGTTATACTTCTATTATCTGTATTATTTGCTGTGTATGTTCCCTCAATCATAAAGCCTGCTGTAGTTTTAAATGCTATATAGTGATATATTCCGTTAATTGTATTATCAGTTGCCCCAACTTGAAATGTCGTTGCTCCCAAAGATCTTAAAAGGTTACCCGATGTATCTCTTACGGTACCCGCTAGATAAAGTGTTTCATTAGCAGGATTAGTTGCTGTTTTAAAGTGAGCTGCAACTGCAGTAGATCTCTTTACGATCACCATATTTGATTGAAACCCTACAGTAATGTCTCTAGGACTACTTCCATTACCAATATAGTTACCTACACAAAAACTTCCTGTAGCACTACAATCACTTCCACTAAATGCAATATATGTATATCTAATATTTGCAAAATTAATATTAGTTAATTGATCATCAGCCAAGGCTCCAGTACTTTGAATATCAGCTGCAACTAGTGAAGAAGAGATTGAAGTTTCAAATGAAGCAGTAATTGTTGCTGTATTTGATTTAATTATTAAAAACTCAGGAGTAAAACCAATATTTGAAACACTTAGTTTACCTTGGTTACCAATAAAATAACCTGTTTGCATTTTTAATGTTTGAGTAGATGTTGTAACTGATAAACTACTTGAAAATGTACCTGTCCCGTTGCTATTTACACCCACAACTCTATACCAATACTTTAAGCCCGATCCAACCCCTTTATTATCTGTGTATGTAGTTGAAGTAGTTCTTGTAATCTCTTTAAAGTGTAATATAGCTCCGTTTAATTCAATAGCTCGCTCTAAAATATATGAATCAGCGTTTAATGCAGAGGTCCAATTTATTGTCACATTACCAGCACCAACTCCTGTAAATGTAGGGTTTCCTGGAGTCCCAGGCGTACCAGAGGGGTCAGGTGGTTCTTGCCAAGCTACATATCTATATGCACCACTACCTGTATTTACTTCAGCTCCAGTTCCAACCTGAAACCCCCCTGTTATTAGACTTTGAATCCTATTTGTAGCGTTTACCGTATTGGTAAAATATTGTGTAGAATCTCCTGCCAGGGAACTACTTTTATGTACTCCTGCAACTGCAGTAGTTTGTTTAATCCAAACTAAATTAGGGTTTATTCCAACTGTATTAATATCTCTATTGTCACTTCCATTTCCTGTATAACTACCCACTTTAAAATATGAACTATCCCTAAAAGCAAACCAGTGGTAAATATATCCACTGTAATTTGAAGATCTATTTGAAGCACTAGTTCCTACTTGAAATCCATCTGAGTTGATTAATTGAATAACATCAGCTGTATCAGCAGTTGCAGTTAAATATCCTGCAGTGTCCCCAACCATTGTTGAAGTTCTTAATGCAGCGTTATAGTTTTGATTACTTTTAGTTACAATCATATCTGGCTGAAAAGGTAGTCTTGTAACATTTCTACTATCTATTTGGTTACCAATATATGAACCAATTGCAAAACTAGAGGAGCCAGAATTCTCATGAGGATTAAATGCGTTTCCAAACGCTTGCCATTGATACGTTACAGCATTAGTGTTCACTGTTGCATTTGTACCCACTGTAAACCCATCATTATTAATATTTGTAATTGCATTTTCAAGAGCTACACCAATACCTAAAATATATGTTAAATTTCCAGCCATAAGTGATGTTCTAAATACAGAAACTTGGGCTGTATTACCTTTAATTATTACTAAATCTGGTTTGAATTTCAAATTAATAATACTTTGATAAGTTCCATTACCAGTATAACTTCCTGTATCCATTAAAAAGTCACCTGATGAGCTAAAGGAACTTGAGCCTTTAAATGCTACATAATAGTGAGTATCACTTGAGGCTCCATTTACAACTGTTGTTACACCTAACTGAAACCCATCAGCTTCTAGAGCTTGTATACCATTAACAGCATTAGCTAATGCTGCAAAATAACCTGAGTGATCTCCATAGTTTTCTGGAATTGATAATACTCCATATGTATTATTTGCAGTAGAATTTGTTGCATTTTTAACAAAAACAAAGTCAGGTTTAAAACCAACCCCTGTTATACTTCTATTATCTGTATTATTTGCTGTATAGGTTCCTTCCTTCATAAATCCTGCTGTAGTCTTAAAAGCTACATAGTAGTAAGTTCCACCTATTGCGTTATTTGTAGTCCCAACCTGAAAAGTTGTAGCCCCAAACGATCTTAAGTAGTTACCTGTAGTATCTCTAGTTAAATTAATAAAGTAGAGAGTTTCATTAGCAGGATTAGTAGCAGTTTTAAAGTGGGCTGCAACAGCAGTTGAACGCTTTACCATTACAAAACTTGGTTGAAATCCTACAGTAATATCCCTAGTACCTCCACCATTACCAACATAACTACCTACACAAAAATTACCCGTTGCACTACAATCACTACCTGTAAACGCTATATATGTATATCTAATATTTGTAATATTTACTCCTAAGGGTTGCACCAGAGAAAATCCATTCTCTTCAAGAACCAACTCATCGTTAGCTCCAATTGTAAATCCATCACTGTGAAATACAATCTCTGTGGCTTCATTATCTTGAGTTGCAGTAAAATATGCACTGGCATTAGAAGGCATTGCTGAAGTTTTAAAGACTGCTGAAATTGTTGTTGTATTGGATTTAATTATTAAAAAGTCTGGGGTAAACCCTAATCCTGAAATATTCATTTGTTTACCATTACCAACATAGTATCCAGTTTGCATACTAAAGTTAGCAGCTTTAACTTTTTTAATTCCTAAATATTCACCTAGTTTATTATCAATAACATCTGAGGGGTTAGTTATAGAGTTATATAGTGTATCAACAATATTAGAGTCACTATTATTAAAAAACATACCTACAGGAAATCCAGATAAAACAAATATGGTTGTAAATGCTATAACAAGAAAGCCTTTAATTGAAACCTTAAATTTATTAAATACTTGTAAAATAGTCATAAGATTCTTTAGAAATACTACTCATAATCTCCTCGGCAATATCTCTTGCCAACTCTTTATCTTGAGTCTCATTAACTTTTAATAAAACTGTAATTAAATATGGTCTATTAGGTAGATATACTATTCCTGAATCAAGATAAGTTAATTGTTCTTCCTGTTCACCAATTTTATGAGAAAAGATAACCTCATCAGATACTCCTGATTGAAGAAATCTATTAAAATCTGATTCTGATAACCAAGTTAAAAGAAGTTGTGAGTACTCTCTATTTAAAAAACTTGAATTGTATAAAGCTCTAAAAATTCTTGAATACTCTTTAGCAGATATATCATACTCTGTGTTGTATAAATCTTCTAAACCTAGGGTTTCTATCATCTCATCAAAAGCTTCTCCCGGGAGATTTCTTACAAACATTTTAAAAGCAGTATTATCTGAATTAATAATCATCTCCTTTATAAGCTCCTCTATAGTAAACCTTGTTCCTACAGGCATTTTATACAAATTACCAAACCTAGAATCTTTATCTTCTTCAAACAATACTAGTTCATTATCTAGCTTCCATTCACCTAATTGAACCTTTTTTAATGCAACCATTGCTGCAGGAACTTTACTAAGACTAGCTGGCCAAAATCTTGAGTTTTGATTAATAGAGATATTAGCTCCTGTATTTAAGAATTCTAAATATATTCCAATTAAATTAGGTTGCTTCCTATCAACTAATTCGTAAAGAGTTTCTCTTAAAGGCTGAATATTTACAATAAAGTTTTCCTGTTTAACAAAGTTTCTAGATATATCTATTAAGGGATATGGGTTTTGAAAGCCAGCTATAAACTGTTCTTCAGTTTTGTTTAACAATATTACTGTAATTACATTAGTAACTAAAAGAATAAGTATAGCTATATAGGTAAACTTTAAATACTTCTTGTATTTAATAAAGATAGATTTATTATATTTAACCGTACTCATTAAACTAATAAATTAATTAAACTTATATATTATCTTAATTTTTAATTAAGATCTCTATACCTTTTTCAAAAGAATTATCTGACCTTTTTTAAGTGAGTAGGGAGGTGTAAGCTTATTATATTTAGCTATATCCTTCCAATTAATTTTAAATTCTTTTGCAATAGATTCTATATCATCCCCCTCTCTAACACTGTATTGATCACTCCATAGTTTTATATTAACTCTTTCGTTTCTTAATTTTCTAATACCAAGATATGTTAAAGTAATAATAAGAGCTAACACTAGAACTTCAATAATTAAAGCTGGTAATTCAGGAAGCACAAATATTGATTTTGTATCAGAATAAATAATTGTGTTTTCACTGTTTTCAGGGTCAATACCAACTGATGCATCTTGAGATGTATCATAATCTACAATTGTAGTTACATATATAAAGCCACCCCAATATGGTTTTTGAACTTCAAAGTTATATGTTGAAGTATCTCCTCTTAATATTGGATATGAGTTATTAATCTCTTGATAAGTAGTATTTAATAATCCATTAAATATTACTTTAACATTTGCATCTATTGATACATTACCAGTATTTTCTACAGAAACTTTTGTTTGAAAAAGATTATCTTTAGTATCTAAATTAAAGTCAGATAATTTTAATTCTCTAACTTGTTCTCCAGGAACTGTAACAACAACTCTTAAACCTGTTCTAAAAGATAAGGTTACACCTGAAGCACCCTCTGCTGGTTCTTTCTTTTCTTGAATTAATATACAACCATTTTCTTCCCCAACTGATACATTAACAGGAGCTTTAATTGTAAATCTAACCTTCTCGTTTTGGAGAGCTTCTAATGTAACCTCTTCTTTATCAATATTTATCCAACTACCTACATTATCTTTTGTATCACTTAGCTGTTCACAAGCAAAACTTCCATCTGAAGATTTTTGAGAATCGGTAGCATAAACTAATAGTGTCTTTTTCTCATTTGTGTTGTTTACAACTAATATTTCATCACTATCCATATCTCCTGGATTTAATGTAAATATAAATATGGATTTAGTTCTAGGGTTCAAGGGATCTGGATTTGCCGGTTTACCACCAACTCCTCCATATTCAATTGCTTGAATAGGTAAGATAAATGTATTAAAAATACCTCCTAAAATTAGGAGGCATATTATTGCTTTAATGGTTTTTGTTAATATTTTATTCACAATAGTATTAGTTAGCTACTACAGATAATACCATATTTATGTCGTAATCACTTGCTGCTGCTTGTTCTGCAGGTATTGTTTGAGAAATAGATACTCCTTGTAGTGTCCAGTCTCCAATATCATCTGATCCTGAAGCTGCTGTTAATATAGTAATACTATCTATTGTACCTTGATTAAATGCATTAGAAGTTCCTTTTGTAATGTTAGTTGTTACACAAGATGAACAAGCTCCTGCAGCTAATGTTCCACCACTTGCATCTACTGTCATTTGACCTCCAACGGTATCTCCTACATCAGCACCATCTGTACATCCAGATGAAGTTGGGTCATTAAAGTCATAGTCACTCGCAGCTCCATCCCAAATTGCTGTTACTGCGGAGCCTGCTAAACTAGCTGTCCATCCATTATCTGCTGCATCTGGGTTTCTAACATAAATTTGTTGTGATGCTGTACCAAAAGTTGCTGTACTACTTCCACAAGAGAAACTAAATGTTGTTGGAGTAAATGCTACACTTGGAGATCCAACTGTTACATATGATCCATTAACTATATCTATAGCTAGTGTTCCTGGATTAATTGTCTGATTAAAGTTTGATGTTGATGCTGCATAAACATCTACAACTACACCTAGACTAAAGGCGATTGATAAAATTATAATTGATAGTCTACTAAAGTTTTTTCTCATAAGTATATAAAATAAATATTAAATCTGTTAATCTTCATCATAGTAAGGTTTTCTTATACTCTTTGCAACAAGAAAATAGCTATACACACTAAAGGTTCTACATTCTAGCTGTTAACAGTTGTTGTGCACACATATATTTAATATAATAAGATATTGAAATTAAATATATGTCAGGAGCAGGTGGAGCATATTATATGATGGCAAGAAGAAGAGAGCTAATTAATAGAGAAGTATCTCGAGTCGAGGAATATTTAAAAGCTAAAGAGGCTTTTAACCTAGAATCTTCAATTGAACTTACAAAGGAGTATTTAGATATAATTAAAAAACATACTGCAAAGTTTAAACACGTTAAAAATGTTGAAAATAAGTACTATATAGATTTAAAAGAATATGAAACTAAGGTTAAAGAAGAGAAGAATGAAATAAATGCATTTTATATCTTTTTTGTAGTAGTTATCCTTATTCTTTTAATGTGTTGTTTTGCTTTTGCACTATCTGTCTGGTTTTCTTAAGAATATATTATTCATATCTTAATGCTTTAACAGGATCTAATCTTGCAGCTCTTAGAGCTGGATAAATTCCTGCTAATATTCCAATTAGGGTAGAGAAGAATAGAGCAACTAATACAAGTTCAATTGAAGTTAAAAAAATGTTTGAAATATTTTCTATACCCAAATCTGGTAATACCTTTTCAGTTAAAAGTCTATCAATACCTAACATTAATATGTAACTAATTACTACAGCAAAAATTCCCCCAATTAATCCAATTAAAGCTGACTCTGTAATAAATAGTGCTAATATATTTCTATTCTTAGCTCCAACTGCTTTCATAACTCCTATCTCTTTGGTTCTCTCAATTACAGACATTACCATAGTATTAACAATTCCAATAGAACCTACAAATACTGCAATACTTCCAATCATTGTAAATATTATTGGGATAATATTAAAGAATGTATTAAATAGCTCTAATGCTTCTTCTAGCGTTTGAGCATCATAACCCAAAACTCTAATTTCACTTGCAATATCTTTAACACTTGCAGCTTCATTAGTTGCAACATATATCGATTGATATCCAACATTATCTAAATAATCGTTAAATCCATCATATCTATTCTTTTCAGCTTGTCTTAATATTGACTCTTCAAGGGATAGAATAAATAATCCATCATCTCCGTAATCAACTACACCTACAACAGTGTAAGTTTCTGAGGGTAATGGTTTAACTGATGATAATCCAAAAAATCCATTGCCTTCATTTATTATTACATTCTTGTTTAAAACTTCAGATGCTGTTAATCCAAATGCATCTAAACTTCTTTTAGTAAGTAATATCTCATTAGTTTCTAAATCTTCAATATTGCCAGCTAATATTTCATTTACTATTGAATCTTCATTATTTAAATCCCAACCAACACCATTTATACCTTTAACTGTTCTATCTTCAAAATCTTTATCTTCAAATTCTAAATCATAACCATTTAATGCACTTACTGGTTTTGCACTTAAAACTCCATCAATTGTTTCTATATCCTCTATAGTTTCATTATCTAGTAATTTAACTTCTTCACTGTCATCTTCACTTGCTTCAGCTTGAGGATTAAAAAAGTTAAAAGATAGTGAATCTTTCTTAAGAACTATTATTCCACTTACATCAAAGTTATCAGTTATTTGACTTAATATTATTTTTTGAGCTCCATTACTAAGAGATATTAAAAAAACTATTACAAATACACCTATAAATATTGCAAATGAAGTTAAAAATGTTCTAACTTTATTTCTTCTTAAAGATGTAAATGAACTTTTTGTTAAATCTCTAAATCTCATATTATTTTTCCATCCTTAAATTTAATTATTCTTGAACAACTAGATGCTATATCTTCATCATGAGTTACAATTAATATTGTTACTTTATTATCATGATTTATATCTTTAAGTAACTTTAATATTGTATCTCCACTTTTACTATCTAAGTTACCTGTTGGTTCATCTGCTAATATTATACTTGGATTATTTACTATACTTCTTGCAATACTTACTCTTTGTCTTTGTCCACCACTTAATTCTCCAGGCTTATGTTTTAATCTATCTTTTAATCCAACTTTCTCTAATGCTTCACTAGCTATTCTTTTTCTAGTTGAAGCTTTAACGTTACTAAATATCATTGGTAATTCTACATTTTCCAATGCTGTTAATTGTGCTTGTAAATTAAATGTTTGAAATATGAATCCTATCTCTTTATTCCTGTAATTTGCTAATTCATTAGAATTTAAAAGTGATATATCTCTACCATTTACTCTTATCTCTCCACTTTCAACTCTATCTAATCCACCAACTACATGCATTAATGTACTTTTTCCACTCCCACTTGGTCCAACTATTGCAACCATTTCTCCCTCCATTATTTCTAAACTTACATTATCTAGCGCTCTTATTACTTCACCTCCAAGTCTATATGTCTTTTTTAAATTTTTAACGTTTATCATAACCTATAAGTGTATCAGATTGTTTTAATATATTAAAGAATATTTAATAATTTTGAGGTAGAATATTGTTGTTTAATATATGTATTATGGTCTACGATATACCTTCGGTTATTGAAACTTTTCCATTAGATATATGGTTAAGAGAGTATAGAAAACATATTATTAGATCAGGGGATATAGAAGATCCTGAAACTGATGATACACCTGTTAGCCAAGAGGATAAAGATGAGAGAGCTGGGGCCTGTTTACAAAATGCACTAAGAACCATGCTTGCTCTAAAAAAAGAAGGTGTTCCAGAAGATGAAATAAGAGCTATTTATTTTATTAATATTGATGATGATAGAATCCCTACATTCCTTTATATGCCAAATGATGAAACATTAAGAGATGAGGAAATTGATCCAACAATAGTTGATCCTGAAACTGAAGATCCTGGAATACAATCTATGAGATATCATGTGACAGTTGTTCATAAACCACAAAATACTAAACTTAGAGATTCTCAAGTTTTTGATTTGACCACTAACTCAGATTATTGGGGAATGCACCTAGATGAATTTGGGGAGCATGCTTTTTTTGCAGATGATGATTTAATGAATAGTAATAAAAGGGTTAGGGGTTATGTTATGAGCATTGATCAAGTAGAGAAGCTAAATAGTTTACTTATGAGTAATTCAAAATTTAATACTGATGTACTTGATGATAATTCATTAGGAAAAATTAGTTTATTAAAATTAGTTCAGTCTTAAATAATTCAATATCCCTATTTATTTGATATAATTCAAGTACTAATGGTGGTTGTAGCTCAATGGTAGAGCATTCGCCTGTGGAGCGAAGGGTTATGGGTTCGAATCCCATCTACCACCCCAAATGAAACTTTGTTCCTCTAAAACCTCCGATTGCATATTCTGTAAATGGTTCCCCGCTGGTTCGATCCTTCTAGAAAGTGAGTTGAGCTGTTTTTGGTGTTTTGAAATTAGTTGAAACTCGGAACTCATTTGTATAAAGACTTTTTGCTGTTTTAAAAAAAGGTTCGATCCTAAATTGACCATTATCATTTTTTTATCTTCTAAATCACTTTCTGCCCAGATTTGATTCAAATTTTTAGCAAAATTAAATGCCTTTATAATTGTGTCTATTCTATTTGAAGAATCATCATCTATCTCATTAAGCTTTTTAAGTAGATTCTTCTTTTCATCTTCAAGTTCATTCATCTTCTGTTTAAATATTGTGTCTGATAAAAGTCCTTCTAGATTTTTATCTACCAATCTATCTATTTTTTCCAAGCAAATCTTATATTGTGAATTCAAATTATCTGCTATTTGTTTAGTGTCAGAATATGTTTTATCTTTTTCTTGCTTTATTTTTCCTATTATCCAATCAGAAACGTCTTCCTTTAGATCAATCATGCTCACTAGTTCAGTAAACTGTTTGGTAAGCTCTTTTTCTTCTATAGAGGGCTCATTGCAAGAAATATCATCTCTTTTTTTAGTACAATGATAGTACTTATAAGTTCTGGGTTCTGTTTTCTTAAAAACTTTTACCCTTGGTGGATCAGCTGTAATAGAGCATCCACAAACACCGCATCTCAACATTCCTGTAAATGCATGAGTGTGTATTTTCTTACGTGGTCTACTTCTACCCGAAGTAATATCTTGAACTGCTTGGTACTCTCTTTTAGAAATTAAACTTGGGTGTCTACCCTCAATTATTATTCCTGACCCTGATGGATATTCAAATTTACCCATATAGAATGGATTTGATAACATCCTACTAATGGAGCTTTTAGACAGTTTCTTACCTGAAGCAGATCGCAATCCATACTCATTTACTGCAATATTTCTAAGAGCTTCAATTGAATAATTACCTGTTAAGAATAATTCAAATAGTTTTCTGATAATACTTTTGGTCGCAGGATCAAAATCAATTACTCTTGTTTTTCTAGGTCCTTCAATATTTAAATATCCTATTGGTGCTTTTCCCAGATACCAGCCATCTTCAACTCTTTTCCGCATTCCTCTTTTAGTGTTATCACTAAGATCTCGGATAAATTGATTAGCCATTCCAAGCTCAACTTGCATCATTAAAACATTATCCGATGGATAATAATCTCTACTATGAGTTTTAATATTTTGTACAATACCCTGTTGGATAAGCCAACTTACTGTTCCTCCATCGACTGGATTTCTCGAAAGCCTATCTAGTTTCCAGCACAAGACAGCATTGGCTTCCCCTTTATGTATTCTTTCTACCATTTTGTTGAAACCATCCCTTCCGGGTGCTTTTGCAGATTTTTCTTCAGTTATTACATCAACAATATCAATTTTCTCTTTTATTGCTATTGCTCTTAATTCTTTGACTTGTGCGGGAATTGAAGCAATCTGTTTATTTTTGTCTTCTGAAGATTTACGTGCGTATATGAAGTATTTTAATTTTTGATTATTATTTTGATAGTAATTATTCATTTTAGCTAGATAACAAAAAGGGTAACCCTGTTGCAAAAAAAATCATTCACAAACGGAAGGAAGTTTTACAAGGTTACCCTCTTTATTCCCATTTAAATGTTTGTGATTTCTTGATTCTTTTTGCACTTATATTTTAACTTTTTTTTCAAGAATATCAAAGAGCGTTTTATGCATATTGTATAGGTAATAGGCTAGCTTCTCTGCCATTTCTAAAGATAGTTTTTGTTTATAGGATTTTTCAAATATTGCTTTAAACTCCAATATTTCTTCTTGTGTAAATATCATATCTATTGATTTTCTTAATATGCCTTGATTTTCAGCCCATTTTTGAAAATCGTAAATTTTTTCCAGTCGGAACTGACAAGAATATTCCTCTGAAAGTTCTTATCTGCACTATCTTTCTGATAAAATCCTCTGGGTTTGCTTACGCATAGGTATTCACGAATAGTTATGCGTATTTGCAAAAATACTATTCTGCGGTAATTCTTTGTGGCATTGCGAATTGACAATGTACGCTGACTATTCCTCTTCACACAAAAAATTACAATTTTATCTTTTATATTTATTATTTATTCAACTTATGAATAAAGGATTTTCAATTCAAAACAAAATAACGGTGTCAGCGACCAATCTTAAGAAATTAAGGAAAAACCTGAAACTCTCACAAGCCCAATTGGCTATGAAAGCAGGTATTTCTTTAAGGACTTATCAGTACATTGAGACAGGTAAGCAGATGCCTACCATAAAAACTGCCTTATTAATTTGTGAGGCGTTAGGTGAGCATGATATTACTAAGATTTTTCAATTAAGAATGGATAAAGATGTACGTACTTTTTTAAAACTTACAAATAATTTTTAAATATATGCTAACAGACGAGCAATTAACAAAAGACTTAAACAATTTCTTTCAGAATATTGCTCCTGTATGTAGTTTTGAAGAGTACAAACTGACATTTTATCTATTTTTATTTCTCGATCACTATAAGAAAAATATTAGAAATAACAAATATGCTCTTTATCTAGACGAATTAATTAATGGTTTTCAAAATCAATCAGATTTTAAAAATATTTATGCACCTATTGGGCTAACAGTTGAACAAATTTTAAAAGCTGTAATACAAGTTAATGAAAGGGGAATCTTTAACATAATTTATACAAAAGAAGACAAATTATTAACAATCACCTTTATGGGTATATAAATATTTTTTACAAAATTTAGATGATGTACGCGACATCTAGCATTAAACCAAATAAGTTGAGTATCTTACTCAACCAAATCTACCAAACCACCAAGTGTTTAAAACTTTGGATCTATCTTGATCAAAACACTTCAGAAAATGACTTCATTGTAACCGAGGAGACTTCAAATATATTTGCCATATCACCATCTATCCGAAAGGATTTAAACAGAGAGGTAAAAGAACTTGAAAGGAAGGGAATAATTAATGTTACAAGAGATCCTCAGCTAAAAGGAATAATTACTTTATTTATTAATAACCCACACAAGATTTATGATAATTAAAATAAAAAAGCCCCATATCAGGTTGAGAGCTGATATGGGAGCAATTGCAAAAAAGACTGGTGTCATTTTGCTAACTGGATTATACAGCTTTATGCCAGTATTTTCAGTGGTTTCATTTCTCACAGTGTCAGGATTTTTATTTGCTCCAAAAGTTAACGCAGACTATTTTTATGGAGGTGGTGGAAATCCATTTTATTGTGCATTTGGAAGTACCGTAGGGGTTCAACATTCATCAATTGGTTCCTCAGTTGGATATAATTCTGGACAAATACAAGGTGCTGGTGCTGGATCAATTCAAAGTAATCCTGTTTCTTCAGTTACGGCAATCAACGGCTATTATGGTGACAGATACGACACGATGAGACATGTCTCCGTTCCTCCTGGAAGTACAGTTGAAATAGGTTATTGGGTTTGGAATCTTACAGGTCATCATGTAAATGTACCGAGGGTAGATTTATTCACATCAAGACCAAATCCTTCTGAAGGTGATATTACAAGACTTGGAGCAAGTGGTAACTATGGTACTGTTTGCGATGCGGTTGGAGGATGTAGAACTGGAAAGTTCATTACTCTAGGAGATCAAGGGGGATATGTTTATGATTCTGGTGGAAATGCAGGAGGTAGAGTTGTAAATAGTTTTACAACAATTCAACCTATTCAACAAGTTGCATTTACAGCAACGCCACAATGGAGTGGTGCAAATTTAACAATGAGGTATGATCTAACCTTAAGAAATGTTTCTACATACAGTGTGGGAAATATTAGAGTATTTGACAGCTTACCTTCTGGTGCGGTGTACGATCAAACTCATTCATTTAATTCAGGAGAAACACGAACAATTACATATTTTGATAATTGGGGAACATCCTACCCATCGAGTTTTACAAATAATGTAAGGATATATGACAATAATACCTATACTGAATCAACCTCTAGACCAAAGTCAAATCCCAATGATGTTGCGGCTGATACTATGCCTGCATTCATATGGAGAGATGATGCTGGAGCACCATCAGGTTGGGCAGCTCCTCAAGGAACTTGGGCAAGCAACTACTTTTCAACTTTCTCCGTGAGTATTATTCCTTACTATTTTGATTCAAATACAATCACAACTGATTTGACTCCAAGAATTCAAATCAATAAAACTGTGAGCGACTCTGATGAAAGCAATGTTACTTCAAACACTTCTAATAATCGAGAAAATTTAACATACAATATTACCGTTACAAATAATGGAGGAAGAGCAAATAATGTTGTAGTTACAGATAATTATGATCAAAATTACATAAATATAATTGATACAGATGGTGGCAATGATAACGGAGACGTAATTTCGTGGGATATTCCAGTTATTGAACACGGTGAAACTTATAGTTTTACTGTTGGAGCTGAAATACAAGATCTTGCTCAAGGGGATTATATTATTCCGAACTCAGTTACAACAAATATTCCAGGTTCAAATTCTTCAATTGTAAATACAAATGTTAATCCCAGAGTTGTTCTAAATATTTCTAAACTAGTTTCTGATAGCGATGAATCACTTGTTGAAACCAATACTATTCAGGGGCATCACTACAGTAATAATGAAAGAAGACTAACATTTCAGATTGAATATTCAAATCAAGGTGATACAGATGCACATAATGTAACTCTAGTAGATGATCTAAACGAATTTGCAAACAACAATCTAATTCTTGCAGTTGAAAATGTATCTGGTGGTGGAAGTTTTGATTCTTCAACAAATTTAATCAGTTGGGATATCGGATTATTACCAGATGGCGAAGCAGGAATATTTACATTTGACTTGCTTGTCGAAAGAATAGCAGAAAATGATCGAAATATTTTAAATACAGCAACAATTGATTCAGAAGAAACAGAGAGTATTAGTGATCAAACAGTCACAAATATAATAACGCCAATTTTGCAGATTGTTAAAACTGATAATACAAATGAGGCAAGTCCATCTGATACTCTTCAATATTCTATAGCAGTTTCAAATAATGGAACTGGTCAGGCTTTTAATTTAAGAATTGAAGATACTTTGCCTGAATATGTTTCGTTATTAGAAGATACACTAAATCCAATAGGTAGTTTTAATGGTAATCGAACAATCTTATGGGAAGATACACTAACTGAAGGAGGAATCATTTTAAATTCAGGCGATACATTGACTTTCAGTTATTCTGTATTAGTTCCAGAAATAATGCCAAGTGGCACAACCACATTAATAAATAATGTTGGATTGACTATTCCAGGTATTGAGACAATAACAACTTCAGACGAAACTCACATTTTATCCCCTCAACTTGAGCTAATAAAAGTTCAAAATCTTCCTGAAGTTGTTGCACCTGGTCAGCCAATTTCGTATACCTTGACTTATCGAAACACTGGAACTGGATCATCTCCAAACACAACCTTAATAGATACAATCCCAGAACATACAATATTTGTTGCAATTGATGAAGCAAATTCAGATTCGACAGGCGTATTTGAAATCGATTCAAACAGAATTGTTTGGGATATCGGGACTTTAGATGCAGGAGAAGAAGGCTCAGTTACTTTTACTGTAGTTATTCAAATTCCAACTCCTACAGATACTCAAATCAGAAATACCGCAGTCATATATTCAAGATTTGCTCTTGAGGTACAAAGTGAAACTATTACAGCAACTACATCGGCATGTTGTATGGGTGGGTTTATTTGGGATGATAACAATAAAGACGGAATTTATAACGAAGAAGAATTTGGTATTAGAAATGCAAGGATACGATTAAGTTGGGGAGCCTCAGAATATTTACCTGCACAAGAAGTTGAACTCTTTACAGATAGCAATGGTCATTACTCTTATACAGGATTGCCATATTATATGCCTCTTGATGTTGTAGTTGAAATACCTAACGGATTTGACGAATTCACGACAAAATCAAGCTATAGAATTGCATTGCTACCTCCATCACCTGATGGTGAGATTGTTGATTATGAAGAAAATGGTGTTAGGTATGTAACTGCAAGTGGCTGTATTAATTTCCTTAATGCTGGAATCTATCGTGACATTATTATTGCCGAAACTGGTGATTCAATTTTAATACCTATACTCACAGGAACTATTTTGATTGCAGGTGGATTAGCACTAATTATTTTTGCTATTAGGAAAAGAAATAAATGATCACACTAGGAATCTCATTAACACCATGTATTTTTTATTTTCTAATCTTTTTCATAAAGGGTGTTGTTAAAGAATTTAGAAGTAAAAGAGAATTTTAATTTTTATTTATTAATCATGTCAAAAATACTACAAAAAATACTTTCAAAAAAGAATTCATTAATTAGATATATGAATGTCTTTATATTGTCGTTTTATACAACATTTATCCTAACGGATAAAGTTTTAGCAGCTGAAGTTGATCCTGCTTCACATATAAGTCTGATTATTGAAAGAGTAATCCAGATAATGACACAGATCGGTTCTGCTGTACTCTTACTTTACATTGTAAAAGATGCATTCACAATTCTAGAAAGAAAGGATGATCCAATGGTTAGATCAATGATACTAAGAGATGTTTTTCTACTAATCGTAGCGGCAATTTTCCTATTCAATCCAAATTTAATTTTAGATGCAATCAGATTTATAGCAAATGTTTAACATATTAGAAAAAATAAAAAATATAGGTACGCGAACCAGCGATCTTCGTGCAAGAGTTGGGAACGCAGACAAAGCACAGCGAAGGCAACTAAATTTTCTAGTTGTCTTCTCAGCAAGTCTGTTTGTTCTAATACTCTTTGCACAGATCGTGGGATTTAGAAATCAATATACGCCAATCGGAAATAATGAAAGTAGTATTCAAATAACTTCAGAGGAAACTCCAATTGTATTAGATAAATACAATATGGATATACCCGAACTTGATGTTGCAAAAACTAGGGCTGATGGAATTGGATTCAATTTATTAGATCCTGTAGGAAGTATTGTAAACCCAATAGTAGAAGCAATTGCAAATCTTGTTCAACAGATCATGGATCTTTTTGACAACTTTGTTGGCAGTACTCCAAATATTGCTATGAATGACGGAGAGGTTTATGGAGCAGCTTCAGAAGTTCCAATCAGAATTGATAAGTTTTATACAGTAACAACAAACTTGGCTTGGCTATTACTTCCTCTTATTATCACAATAAATGGTGCAGTTATCATTACAGAAGGCTCTTTTAAGGGTCAACAACTGTTAATGCAACTTGCTAAGAAGGTTTTAATTTTCATTATTGCAATGGTAGCTACAAGATATCTATTTATCCAGCTTATTGATCTTGTTAATGCAATTAATCGGTTAGTGCTTTATGAATTAATCAGTGATGGAAACTCTGGTTTATTATCTACCTCGCTTTTAAATGCTCTAGGAGTTCAAAATAATGGGGGTACTCTAGCTCTTGGAGATGCAAGTGGATTTAATGTTTTTGCACAAGCAATAGTTTGGGCAGGATTATTCTTTTTTCTATGTATGCTCTTATTCCAATTTATTGTGCGGTTTTTCCATCTAATGCTTCATATGATTTTATTTCCTATAGCCTACACTATCGGACTACTTCCAGGAGGTGGTAGTTTCTTAAAATCATATATTGAAGAAATATTAAGAACCTTATTTGTTCAACCAGTTTTTCTTATTGGTGTTGCAATAACAATTGAAATTATTCAAGGAGGAAACGGAACTGTAGCAAAATTAATCTTAGGTATTGGCTCACTTACATTTTTAAATACAATCCCATCAATAATTGCGAGATTTTCTGGTGTTCTTTGGGGTGTTGCAGGAGCTGTTGGTGCAGGGCTTGTTGGAGCTGCAACTTTAGGGCAAGCACGATTTGCCAAGAAAAATATTGTTGCTGGAGCAACTGGTGAGAAATCAGGATCAATACGTGCATGGGCATTTAGAGGTATTGGTTCTGGTATTGGAAGCAAGCTTGGTGGTGGCAATGAAATAGGATCTGTTGGTGGTATTCCATCTCTAAACAAGACAGATAATGGAGGTGTCTTTAAACAAACACTTGAAGCTGGTGGTAAGACTAAAGGGGCATTTGCCAAAATTGGAATGAGTCCATTATCAAGTGAATCACTAAAACCTGAAAGTACATCTAAAAGCTTATACTTAAACTCTCCTGATTTTGGTTCTATTAGCAAAGTCTCATTAAAAGATAGCAGTCGACTATCTTCTGCTTTCATGCAATCAAACCATGACTCATATTTTGGCTCGCCAATGACAGAAAGTCCAACACAAATGAATCAATTAACAGATTTAACGAATTTTAAAGCTTCAAATCCCCAGACTAATCAATTACTTGAAAACTCAATTTCTCATAAACAGGTAAAACTCAGCATGGGCAAAACTTTTGATGCAAATAATACAGAACATATGGGACATTTATCAACTTGGTATGCAAAGAATGAATCGCTTACACATGGGAAACCAATTGAAGCTTATCAAAAGTATGTAAACAATCCTTCAAATAAATCTGAAATGCTTAAGAAGGCTTATTCAGAAGGTTACTTTGGCACTCAGGGGATTAGAACACTAAAGATTACAGATCAAGATGCAAGTGGAAACTCTTTAAATAAATATTATCAAGTTAAACAAAACAGAAATGCAGGAAATCGTTCCACCAAAACTAAATAAGGATACAGGACTTCTAAGTTTCCTGATTAATAGAAGAAACATAATTATAGGGATTGGTTTTGCTATATCTTTTATTATCTGGACTAGCTTTAAGAATTTAACGACTGATGAAAAGATCGTAGCAGAAATAATTGTCGGATTTCTTCTCGTCCCACTTATGTTTGATGTATATGGAAGACCTATGCATATTTTTGCACGAAATTTTATTTCATATCTTTTTAATTCCAAACGACAAAGAACAATTTTGGCTAAAGATATTTCTGAGGGGATTCTGATAAACCTAGATGGATCATATGCACAGGTATTTGAAATTCAACCAGTTAATTTATCAATGAGTAGTGAAGAAGAAATAGGTGCTTTTAAAAGTTATTTGCAAAACGCTCTTTTTGCACTAAAAAATCCAATTCAAATAATTACAATACAACAATTTTCATCAAATGATGAAAATCTTAATGTTGAAACCGAGAGGGTAAATAAACTTACCGGAAAACTACAGCAAAGAGCAAAAGAATATCTTGAGGAATACAAACTGCTTACTCAGACGATGGAAAGAAAATTCTATTTGGTTATAACCACTCATGCAAGGAATTTAAATGATGCTAAAAACAAATTTTATGATCAGTTGACCTTTCTAAAAGTCCTTGAGCAAACAAAAGTAGTACTGACTCCCATTAACACTGAAAGCATCTTAGATATTACAAACCAGATATTAAGCAAATAACAATGAATATTTTTAAATACTATTTTAATCAAACAGGTTTTGCAATCAATGATCTTAATTCAAAAATTGAATTGAGGGGAATTGAACTTGTAAAGCAAATTCGTAGGACAGCAGACATATCAAGATTTGATAAAGATGATGCTTTGCTCTTTGAGTTTGTAAATAAAGGAAAGCATCTTGAAATGTATCAAAAATATATTCAAACCTACATGATATCTGAATTTCCCCAAATAATATTTCCAAACTGGTTATACGATTTAACCAATTACAACGAACCAATCGTAATTTCACAATTCATTAAACCAATTGAAGCCAAGAAAGCATTATCTGGACTAAGAAATAGAATCACAAATCTTTCTGCTCAGTATTATTCAAAAGTTGAAAAAGGAAAAATTAATACTACTGAAATTGAACAGGCTATCCAAGATGCAAGGGGTGTTGAAGATGCAATTGTTAGAGGAATTGAAAAACTCTATTCAATGAGTATGTATATAAAACTCGAGAATTCTGATTTAAAAGAATTATCAAAAAATGATAGGTCATTAAAGGAAATGGCATTTGCTAAACAATTAAAATTACATCCATTAATTTATAAGCAAAAAGAAGGCGTTGAAAGTATTCTACCTTCAGGAATTAATAGGATTGCTGAAGAATTTTCACTTACTTCTTCAAATGTTTCCTCATCACTGCCTTTTACGAGTGCAACTTTAAATGATCCTGATGGAATTTTTTATGGAATCACTATTGGTGGATCTAAAGTGCGTTTTGATAGGTTTTCAAAAACATCAAAGAACTACAATGGCATTATTTTCGCAACTTCTGGTGCAGGTAAATCTTTTGCAGCAAAGCTTGAAGCCTATAGATCTTTATTTAGAGGGATATCCGTTTATGTAATTGATCCAGAAGGTGAATTTAAATCACTTTGTGATTATGTTGGAGGTACAAATATTGACATAAATCCAGAATCAAAAACCAAAGTAAATCCACTTCAATTTTTTTCAAATGATGTGGATTCAAAAGAAACAATGCGAACACATTTAGGTGTTGTAAAGGGATTAATAAAAATCTGGCTTTCAAATAAAACATACAATCGGGGAATTGTGAGCAAAGCAGTAAACGAAGCTTATTTATCTAAAGGAATCATATTAGATGACCCTTCAACATATTTGAATGAACCACTAACAGTCACAGATCTTATTTCAAGTTTTGAAAAGCAAGGTACTGATGGCAAGAGAATCGCTATAGAACTGCTTGAATACTCCAAAAAAGGTGAGCTTGGTGATTTATATGACAATCCAACATCTAGCGATGTTGATTTCAATTCACCAATGGTGGTTTTCAATATTCAAAAAGTACCTGAAGCTGAGAAGCAAGCATCAATATATTATCTTTCAAATTTCATCTGGCAGAAAGTACTTGCTGACAGGAAAAAGAAAATTCTAATAATTGATGAAGCACACCTACTTCTCAAAGACGAATCCTCAGCTATTTTTATGGAAAATCTTGTAAGACGAGGTAGAAAATATAACCTTGGCGTTATTTGTATTTCTCAAGATGTTGATGATTTTTTAAATCATCCTCAAGGCTCTGTTATAGCAAAAAATGCAGATACCGCATTAATACTTTCTCAAAAGAAACAATCACTTCCAAATCTAATTAAAGCATTTGATTTGTCAGAGTCTGAAAGTGAATACATAACTAGATTAACAAAAGGACAGGCACTTTTTATTAAAGGAAATATTAAGTCTCATACATATATTTATGCCACAGAAGCGGAGAAAAAGATATTTTCTTCTTCAGCGGAAGACTTGGCAAAGTTAGATCAACAAAGAAAAAATGAAGCAGGAAATTAAAAAGAATCTAAAACATGGATACATTTTTTTAATCATCACTTTGATGATTCCTTTTCTCATAGCTTTGTCTTATGAGATTTATATAAATGGAGGAATTAATATTTCATTTGGAACAACAGATGATAGTAAGCCTATTTCATATCCAGATGAATTGCCTCTAGATAAAGAGAATAAAAAGGTAACTGTATTAATTCGTAATCTGACTGATGGTTACAAAACAAAAGAAAATAAAGTTACTCTTGTTGGCTTGACTGAAAAAGATAATGAGGCGTGGGTTAATGGCAAAAGTGTTAATGTTGCAGGCGATGGTCAGTTTGAAATGCAAATAGATTTAGTTGATGGTGAAAATAAAATTGAAGTTATTGCAAAAAATAGAAATGGAGAGGAAGCAAGTCAAAAAGTAACTATTATAAAAGAAGTCGAAAAGAAAGAAGAACCAAAAGTAGAACCAGCACCACAACCTCAAAATAATCCTCCTGTACAAAACAACCCACAACCTACACCAGTTCCAACGCCTACACCTACTCCCGAACCTCAGCCTACTCCAATTACTGGATTAAAACTAAGCTGTTCAATAACAAATACAGCCCCAACAGCAGGGGCAAACGTTGCTATCAATTGCACTGTAAGAGATCAGAACAATAATGGGGTTAGTGGTGCTTTTGGCTATGTAACTGTCAATTGGAAAACTGGAGCAAGTGTTTATACGTTATCCCAATCTGATGGAGGTGGAAATATGAGTACAAGTTTCTCTGTGCCAGCAGGGAATTCTGGAAGCATTTCTGGAAATGTTCAAGCATCGAAAGATGGCTTAAATGTAAATTCAAATTTTAATTTAAATGTCCAATGAATAATACAAATGAAAATTCAGGTGGAATGGCTAAAGATACTTTGAAGCAGGTAGATAATTTTGTTGGAAACAAACTTGCTCTAGCGTCAAATAAAGTTGTTCCAATTGCTGGACCGATTATTACAAAAATAGTTTGGAAGTATAAAGCCGTAGTTATCTTTCTATTTCTAGGACTTCTATGCTTTGGATGTTTTGCATTGCAATCCATTTCTTACCAAATGGCAGTAGATGCACGAACCTATCTGGATCAAATTCCAGCTGAACATAAAGATTGTATAAATAAAGCACACGAAAAATACAATATAGAATTTGAACTTCTAGCATCTTTTGGTCAGGCAATTGCAGAATTTGATATTGAACACAAAGGTGAGGGACTAGGGTTTTTGGAAATATCTGAAGATTATTGGGCAAGTCATGGAGCTGATGGTAATGAAAACGGAACAATCACTGAAGTTGATTTATGTGATAACTATTTCACACTTGCAAATAAACTTTCAAGCTTAAGTGGTGGGGCTGAACAAAAAATTGATCAGTATGGTGGAAACAGTAAGGAAACAATCAAAATGGTTTACAACCTTTTTACTGGATTAATCTTTATTCCTTATGGAAATCCTCTTGGACTTACAAGAACTGAACTTGCATCTGTAACCTCAGGATACAACGAAACTAGGGTTATTAACGGCATTACAAATGTCCATACAGGAGTTGATATTGTGCCTTCAGAAACTTGGTATGCAGAAAACCCAGGGAAATCAAATCAAGAGGCTGTAAATAGATCAATCATTATTGGGACTGTTACTAACTTTGAAGATTCATATGGAGCTTTATGCTCATATGTTGCGAATACATATTACCGCATTCTCTATTGCCATTGCTCAGCCCATATAGCTGAAAACAACTCTACTGTTAAGTATGGAGATCCAGTTTGTTTTATGGGGACAACTGGATTTTCCACAGGGGTACATAACCACGTAGAGGTTTTCCAAAAAGGTGAAAGCGGAGGGTGGGTAAGAGTCGATCCTTTGCCATTTTTATTTCCTACCAACCAATGAACACAAATCTAAATCAAGGAAAAATGGAGATTCTTGATAAATCCTTAAAAAAAGGATTTGCTCAAGTGCCAAGGATAGTTTTGAAAGCTGAAAGGCTTTCTAGAAATGCAAAGTGTTTATACGCATTATTACTTGACTATGCATGGCAAAAAGACAGCTGTTTTCCTGGTCAGGACAAACTTGCCAAAGATTTGTGCATCAGTGAGAGAACAATCAGAAGAGATCTGATTGAGCTAAAAGAATATGGACTTATTGATTGGAATCAAAGAGGAAAGAATAAAACAAATCTTTATTATATTTTACCTATTGATACTTTTGACAAAAGTGACCAGACAAAAATGACTGATCCAGAGAGGACAAATTTGACCGCACAGGATGGGACAAAGATGTCCGACATAATAGAAGAAGAGAATAATACTCAAAGTAAATATACTCAGTCGTTATCGTTACAGAAACAAAACGAAGATTTAAAAGATTCTTCAAAAACCAAGCTCTTTTTGACTCTCGATAAATCAAAAATTGATTTTGATAGTTTTGATCCTGAAGCAAAATTATTAGCAACAGAGCTTAATGATAAAGAGAATATTTTCTATTATCAAAGTTTAATCAGAAAAAGAAATAAAGGTGAAATTTCCGATAAACAAATTCAAACAGTTTTATGGTCAGTAAAAGACAAGGTTAGAGAAGATCAAGTAGATGGAAAGAGCTACTGGAAAAATCCAGGTGCAATGTTTACAAACAGGATTAAAGAAGTTTTACAAGGTGGAAAGTTACAGATAAACATTGCTGATTTAGCGCAATCCAAGACTATCAAAAGTTCGAATACTTACGATGATTCTTGAAAGTTATTACCCCTATATTTTATTTATTAACTTTTTCTAATTTATGGCTACACAAAAAATATTTTTAAAAGGGATGCTTACAGAAAACCCTATCTTTACTAAAACAAAAGATGATAAAGAATATGTTGAAATAAAGTTCAATCAGATTTTTAAAAATGTTGATAAAGATAAAAACACGTCCGAGACTAAAATAATATTTAACTGCTATTTTTTATCTGACTTAGAGAAACTTCAGAATTTTGAAGATAAAGATCTTGTCGAAATAATTGGAGACTATAAGCAAATTTCCTCTAGTAAAGAGATTATTCATGAGATCTATGCGGAATCAATAAGAAAAATTGATGAGAAGGAGAAACAAGCACCTCAAATAGAAGTATTCGGAAATTTGACTTCTGATGCTGAATTAAAAGAATCATATAAAGGAAATTCATATTTAAAAACTGCTATTGCTTCCAACTTAAGCTTTAAAAATGGAGATGATAAGGAAACTGAAATTGCCACTTTCTATAACCTACTTTACATCTCTGAAAATGCTGAAGACTCATCAATTTATAAAAAAGGTGATTTTGTAAGAATTAAAGGCAGATTACAAATCCAGCTATATAAATCTAAAGATGAAAAACTGAAAACAAATAATACAGTTTTTGTTTCAGAGATTACAAAAGATGAATACAGTTCTGAAAGGTTAATTATTCAAGATGAATTAAAAAAACAATAATTTATGGAAACTATCAGTTTTATAAAATCTATATTAGAAAATGAAGTGGTTGCATTAGTGACGATAGCTTCGCTTTCTTTATCTTGTTTGTATATATTTCAATATGGCTTGCGAGTTGTTTTATCGAAACAAAAAGCCGTAAGAGATAAAGGATTCTTAATGCAGATAGTTCCTCCTAAGTATCAAACTGATGAAATGCAGGATGTTAGAGGTGTTAGATTTGCATTGCAAAGATTTTTTGATGATCTTACTGCTTCAACAAAAAATCAAAGAGTATCTTTTGAGATTTCTTCTGATAAATCGGGAATAAAATTTCTGGTTTGGACACCTACAAAGAAAATGCAGAGTTTGATTAAACAAAGTTTGCAGACAACTTACCAGCACAGAATTAAATTTATAGAACTTGAAACAGATATGCTATCTGGTTTTAATAAATATAATTCTAAATGTTCTGAATACAAGACACTAAAACATTCAGTTTATCTTTTAATGGATTTAAAAGACTTTGATGCTGTTGACCCTGTCGAAGGTATTTTGAATTCTATGACTGGTTTAAAGGGAGATGAAAAAATGTATTTTCAAGTTGTTTTAGCTCCTGCAAAAAGAGATATGCGAGCAATTGCTAAAGCAAAAGAAAACTTTAGAGTAAAAAAATCGGATATTACTTGGAGTTATATGTTTTTCAGAAGGTTTGAATCATATTTACTTTACTTTATCCCACTACTTCCTTTCATGTTTATTATGCTGATTTCTGAAATTATGAAGCTTGGTGGTTCAAAACAAAGTTTAGACCCAATACTTTCATTACCTGATTCTGACCCAAGAAAAGTTTTGGCACAATCTGAAGAAGTTGATGATTTTAATAAGCAGTTGAATGAAAAGTTCAAGACTCCATTTTATTCATATATCAGAGTTCTTGTTTCTGGAGGTGATCAGAATCAAAAAATGGAACAGTTTGATCAAGCACTAGAAACTATGAAAAGTACTTCATTAAACAGCTTGGTCAGGAAGAATAAAAATGGACTTTCTGATATGCAGTCCAGATATATTTATCCAGAAGATGAGCTTTTCCCTTTCTATAAAGAACTTTTTACATCCCAAACCACACTCTCTTCAAGAGAAGTTTCAATGATTTATCACTTCCCTTCACAGATTATTGACCCAACTGTTGAATCATTCGTATTCGTTAATGTTGCCTCAAAAGAAAGCTTTAGAAAACAACAAGATAAGTCAGATCTATTGCTTGGAAATAATACTATTGGTGATAAAAATCATAAAGTCTTTTTAACAACCGAAAATAGAAAAAGGCATATGGTTATAACTGGACAAACAGGTACAGGTAAATCAACTATTCTAAAAAACTTTGTTTTGCAAGATATTGATAACAGGATTTTTAATGGTGTTAAAAGGGGATTAATTCTAATGGATCCTCATGAGGATTTCTTTATGGATATACTTTTTAAACTTCATAAAAGTTTCAGCTATTCAAAGGAATTGATTATTTGGGATACAAGAAGTGAGGACTTCTTCTTAGGATTTAATCCACTTTACGCTGTGGGTCTTAGCGAAAGAGAAATTGATATGGTTGTTGATGCTAACTATGAATTTATTGAAAAGTTAATAAAGAAAGTAAATCCAGAAGGTGGAATGGGAGTAACTGCAAAACCAATGCTTAGAAATTCAATGAAAACATTAATGATTTTTCAAAATGAGTGGATTTTAAAAAACGGTAATAGTGATGAATCAATCGCTTTAATGAAAAGATTTGCTCCAACTTTAAATGAAATAAAAAGATTGTTTTTTGAAGTTGATGTAAAAGAGAGAATATTGAAATGGATTGATTTTGATAAATATCAAGGATTGGAAAGTTTTTGGAAAGCTACACTTCCAAACTATATGAGTTCACCAGCATGGAATGATATCCGTCAGGCTTTTGATAATAAATTATCACAGATTTTATCAGGAAGCCTTTATTATACTTTTTCTCAATCTCAAAATTCAATAGAAATTTCTGAATGTATTAGAAAATCTAAAATTCTTCTAGTTAATTTATCTTCTAAAAATATTGGAGTTGATGGAATGCAATTACTTGGTTCTTTGTTGATGTCGAAGCTTTGGTTTGAATCCAAAAGGGTTGAGCAAGAAGATAGAAGACCTTTTGTTATTTATGCTGATGAGTTTCAAAATTTTGCCAATTCAGATTTTGCAGTAGCACTTAGTGAGGCTAGAAAATTTAAACTCGAGCTTGTTCTTGCACATCAGTTTTTTGCACAACTCCCAAAAGAAGTTAAAGATGCAGTAACAGGAAATGTAAAATCCAGAATCTATTATCGAGCAGGATTGGATGATGCAGAAGAAATAGCTGATGACTTACAAGGCAAAGTCTTACAAGAAGAAATTATGGAAATACCTG
>JBGSZB010000003.1:0-9581 GCA_041750555.1 Candidatus Dojkabacteria bacterium
TTACCTCAATAACATTTAAATGAATTGGAGTTATATCTTTTACAATATTTACATCTAATTTAGATGTGTCTAAATTGTTAAATCCCTTCAATCTAATTACTTCTTCAAATACATCTTCTTCTAACTCAATATCAGTTCTAAAAGAAGGTGATTTAACTAAAATATTAGCTAAGTTAGTTTCTAAAATATTAAAGCCAAGTCTTGTTAGATAATCAATTGATTCATGATACTCTATATCTATTCCTGCAACCCTTTGAAGTTTATCTAGATCAACTAGTATTTCATTAATTTTTGGTTTTGTAATATATTCATCAAAGATATTAGATGAGATAGTTGCACTACACTCATCAATTATTAATGAAACTAACATTTCAAAAGCATAATCTATGCTTTCAGTATCTAAATATTTTTCTAATCTAGTACATGCTTCAGTTATTATTTTTAAATCTCTAGAGTTTCTTCTAATTAACCCATTGTTGTATATCCCCATCTCTAAAATAACGTCTTTAGTTTCATTATTAATTGCAACATCTCTTCCTCCAACCATACTTAATGATAGAGGAGTTTCACCATCTGAAATTACTAATTCACCTCCTTTAAGCTTAACCACTTCTCCTGAAAGCGTAGTAAATGTTGTCTCTTTATTATTAATTTCCCAAGTTAAGTCTTCTTTTGTTAAATTTAAATCAAAAGCATGTGATGGAATTCCAGTTTCAATCATTACAAAATTAGTTAAATCCACTAAGTTATTAATAGATTTAATGTTATACAAAGTTAAGTATTCTTTAAGCCATTCAGGTGAAGCTTTGATTTGAATATTACTTAATTTAATAGCTTTTACTCTCTTAACATCACTTTTAGCCTTAATATTAATAGGTAAATTATTTAAATTATCCGGGTAATTTACATTAAAAGGTCCAGGCATATTTAATGGAATGTTATAGTAACTAGATAATTCTCTAGCTAATCCTATTACTCCTAAACTATCTGCTCTATTTTGTCTAACTTCTAAATCAATTAAGTAATCAGATCTACCTAGATAATTAATCTCTATTAATTTATCTAACATAAATCCAGTTAGAGTAAATACATCACAAACTTCACGAGGGGTGGCATCTAGATCAGGTAAATACCTTTTTAAACTTGAATATAGAACTATCATATTTTTAAAATTAACAAACAGATTTTAACAGTTATAAAGTATTTAATAAAATTTCTCTTGATTTAAGTCGTTTATCAATTATATTCTCAATCCATTTAATATGTAACAATAAAATCTTTTTAGATAACTCTCTATCTTCTTTAATTTTTAATATACTTTTAAAATCATTATCTAAAAAGTACTTTTGAAGTTTAAATATATTAACATCTAATTTATTAAACCCATTATCAATTTTTCTACTATAGTAACCAATTGAAGTATCTATTGTATAGGCTTCACCATTAACTATTTTTTCTTCAGTATCTAAATAAACACTTAAATCAGGTAAGTTTCCAGTTATCTTAATTAATTTTAATAAAAAGGAGGAGAGTATTAATATATTATTTGCTTTTAAACTCTTTAAAAGGTTAAGTAGTAACTTAAATAATTCATTATCATGATTTTCAAATGTAAAGTTATTTATAATTTCACAAATAAATTGTGATATAACTATAGATTTATAATCACCCTTTAAATATCTAAATTCATCAATTAATGCAATTTCAGTGAGCAATGGTACATTGTAGTTATCTAGTAATAAACATCTTACATAATTAAGTAACTCAATAGAAAATGCTTTTTTACTATTAGGTTTTCTAACTCCTTTAGCTAGAATTGACACTCTACTTCCTTCATTATCAATTAGTGTAATTACTTTATCAAAGCTATTTGAATTATTAATCTTATATATTATTCCTCTAATGTTTTTTGACATGCTAAATTATATCTTATAAATAATTATTAAGTAGAGTAAGCGATAATAGAAAAGCTTGTAAAAAGCTATGACAAATTAAAAATTTTATGAAATACTGTAGTCACCAATTAAATTTAAAGTATTTTTTAAAATGTCTAATAGTTCTATAATCCTTTTACAATCAATATTCTGGGAATTTGATCTTAAAACTCTTGATATGTTTAAAGCTAAGAAATTAATTATAGAAAGAGTATTAGAAAAGGGTAAGCTAATTCAAATTAAATGGTTATTTAAAAATTATTCTTTGGAGGAAGTGTATAAAGTGTTAGAATCTTCAATGAATATATCATCAAAATCGCTAAGGTTTTGGATATCATTTTTAAATTATGAAGCTTTACAAAGAGGTATTAAATTACAATAGTTTTAAACTTCTAGAAAAGTTATTTAAAGATCCACTATTAAAACATTTCTATTTAGCAGGCGGTACATCTCTTGCACTACAGTTAGGTCATAGAGAGTCTATAGATTTAGATTTCTTTACACCTCTTCCATTTCAATCAAATTTAATTGATTTACTTAAAGTAGATTATGAAGCAATTGGGGTACATAATAACTCAATAGAAGTAATTATAGATAATACTAAAGTATTCTTTTTTTATTTTGCTTTTGAAAGATTAAGAGATTTAAAAATGTTTAAAACTTTAAGATTATCTAATCCAATAGATATTGGTTTAATGAAGTTATTAGCAATTCAGGGAAGAGCCACTAAAAAAGATATTATTGATTTATGGTTTATTGATCAAGAAGTGTTACCCCTTGAAGATTTATTAATTATCTTTAATTCATTTTATCCTCACGAAAGAATAAATAGTTTAGAATCAATTAAAGTTTTAACAGATGAATCTATTCTTATTGATCAACCATTACCTAAGATGTTAAAACCATTTGATTGGGATAAAAGTTATGAATTAGTAAGGAATAAGTTTTTTAAATTTATATCTGATAAAATTAATGACTAGTGATAAATAGTTACAAGTTTTAAATATGGCAAATAAGAATAAAAAAATTTTAGATGGTAAGAGTGATGCTTTTAATAATCAAAGTAAAGATATAAAAAGTGTAAGTATTAGTGATAAATTAGATCCTGATAGTATATTAATTGCTGAGTTTCAATATATTCAAGAAACTGCTAAACAAGCTAATGAAGATAGATTAAGAATTTTTGAATTTAGTATTGCTAATATCCTAACCTTTATTATTGGGATATTTAGTATTAATTTATTTGATGAGTCTTTTAGAGAATTAATAGCTATTCCATTTATACTTTTATTTGTCTTTGGAATATTTTCTCTATTTAAATTAGCTAGACTTAGAAATGCATGGCTTGAAAGTGCTAAAGCATTAAACAAGATTAAAAAATACTATATGGATAATTCATTAAGTAGTTTAAAAGATGCTTTTGCATTTAGTAATGATACCCTATATTAAATAAAAAGAATTCTGTAAGTTACTTTATGGCTTTGAATTTAATAATGTTTAATAGTGTATCACTAACTTTTGCATTTTATTTAAATGTAGTTGTTCCATCAATTTTAATTTACTTTGTGTTTCTCTCAACTGCATTTCTTCAATTACTCTTCTGGGAGTTTATTTTATCTAGAAGGTAATTTGTGTGGTAGAATATGCTGGTGTCTGAATCAATAATTGTAAATAACCTTGTTAAAAGGTATAAAAAATCTAAAGTTAATGCAGTAAACGATATCTCCTTTAAAGTTAATGAGGGAGAGTTTTTTTCATTTTTAGGACCTAATGGAGCTGGAAAAACTACAGCTATTTCAATATTAACTACAACTCTATCTAAAACTAGTGGAGAAGTAATTGTTGCAGGGTTTAATTTAGATAAAAACCAATCAGAAATTAGAAAAAAGATAGGAATAATATTTCAAAATCCAAGTTTAGATTTAAATTTAACAGCAGAAGAGAATATTCGTTTTCATGCAGTTTTATACGGACTATATCCTTTTGCACCTAGTTATTCTTTAATGAGAAAAGAGTATAAAAAGAAGGTTAAAGATTTATCTGAAGTTATAGGTATTGGATCTGAAATGGGTAATCCCGTTAAAAGTTTTAGTGGAGGTATGAAACGAAAGTTAGAGATTATTAGAAGTTTAATGCATGATCCAAAGGTATTGTTTTTAGATGAACCAACTACAGGTTTAGATCCATTAAGCCGAAACAATTTATGGGAGTATTTGAAAAGTGTTAGATCAAGTAATGGCACGACTGTATTTTTAACTACTCATTATTTAGAAGAAGCAGAAGAGAGTGACAAGGTTGTAATAATTAATAAAGGTAAAATTGTAGCAGATGGAACACCAAGACAAATTAAAAATACCCTTATTAAAGAGTATTTAATACTTCAATCTAGGGATAATGATAAATTAAAGAATGAATTAAATGATAAGAAACTTAATTTTGAAATAGAGGGTGATAAATTTAAAGTGTTTATTGATGATCCTAAAGATTTACAAAAAATTATTAACTCAATTAAAACTGAATTAATATATATTGATATTCATTTACCAACACTAGAGGATGCATATTTAGAAGTTATTAAAGAAAAGGAAGTTGTATGATGTTTTTAAATTCTGTATTAACAATTGCATATAGAGATATTCTTAAATTTTTAAGAGATAGAACTAGAATTCTTGCAAGTTTAATTTTTCCAGTTCTATTTGTAGGTGTTTTAGGAACTAGCATTCAATCAGGATTTGGTAATGGTATTTATGATGGCAATATATTATTAACTCTAATCTTTTTAGGTGTAGTTGCTCAAACTCTTTTTCAAAGTACAGCTTCAGGAATTATCTCTTTAATTGAAGATAGAGAGAATGATTTTAGTCAGGAAATGTTTGTTTCTCCAACTAGTAGATACTCTATTTTAATCGGAAAAATTTTAGGAGAATCTATTGTTTCATTTGTTCAAGTTATTGGAGTAATAGGTTTTGGTTTAATTGCAGGAGTATCTATTAATTTTCAACAAATATTATCTCTAGCTCCTTATGGAATAATTGTTGCTCTATTGGGTGGAGGTTTTGGAATAATAATTTTAGCTAATTTAAATTCTCAAAGAGCTGCTAATCAGGTTTTTCCTTTCATTATGTTCCCTCAGTTCATATTAGCTGGTGTTTTTGCACCAATTACAAACTTAGAGGGTCCACTTTTAGTTTTATCAAGAATTTCACCCCTAACTTATGCAGTTGATCTATTAAGGGGATTAGTCTATTACGATACTCCAGGAATTAAGGAGTTAATTATTAATCCACCTATTGTTAATTTAGGAATTATTGTTGTACTGTTTTTTGTATTTTTAATAATTGGTACTTTCCTCTTTGTTAGAAATGAGAAGAATAGGTAATTATCTCTTTACCTTGATATAAATATAATCTAATATTGTTTATAAGCTTTTGATGACGTTATATGCCTACATCTGTAGAAAACAAAAAGATATTAATAATTGATGATGATATATCTATTAGGTTAACCCTTAAGAAATTAGTATCCTTATGCTTTAACTTTAAAATATATACCTCAGATGATGGTGTTCAAGGTTTAGGTTATTCATTTATTCTAAAACCTGATTTAATTATCATTGATTCTACGTTACCTAAATACTCTGGTAGAGAATTAATTGATTATCTATTAACAAACAAATCATTTTCTAATACTCCAATAATACTTCTTAATGAAGGTAGTAATATAAATATTACTGAAGTTAATAATTTATCTAACTTTTATCAATTTAGTAAATTAGATAAGGAGTTCCCTAATTCTTTAGTTAAAAAGATTAATGAATTAACACAAGATAAAGATTTGAATAATAATGAAGGTGGTTTAACTAAAGAGATATTTAATAAAAGAATATATAAAATTAATAACTATCTATCTCGTAGAATAATTAAACATTCAAATATATCTGATATTAAGTACAGTAGTAACTTAAGTAATAATATTAATTACTCTAAAAATATATTTAAAAGATTAGGTAATAAATTAAGTTTCTTAATTAATCAATTTATCCTAAGTATATATTTATCAATATTCTTAATAATATTTGGTAGAAGGGAGAATGAAGAAAACATTGATCAAAGAAAAAAAGATTTAAATATATTTAGATCTAAAATATATCCTAGTATTGGGTTATCTTTAGGGTTAATACTGTTTGTGTGTTTTCAAATATCATTAATATTAATATCAGTTACTTCAATAGCATTCATAGGAACAAAGATAGTAAATGCAGCTAGTTACACTTGGGATGGAGGAGGATTAACAAATAACTGGAGTGATTGTGATAACTGGAGTACAAATATATGTCCGGTTGCAGCAGACAGTGTTACTTTTAATGGAACATCTACTAAAGATTCAATAATAGATGCTTCATGGGGTGGTAGTATTACTTCAATTACAATTTCGGCAGGTTATACAGGTACTGTTTCAATGGAGAGGAGTTTAACTATGTCTTCTGCATTTACTTAAAGTAGTGGTACATTTAATGCAAGTAATCAAGCCTTTGATTTGAATCATGATTTTATACTGAACACTGGAGCTATATTTACAGCTCCTTCTACAACTTTTAATACTGGAAAAGCTTTTACAATTAACGGAGGAACATTTAATCATAATAACGGTACTGTTATTTTTGATGGTACTAGTGGTGCTTTAAGTTGTAATAATGTTACATTTAGTTCTGTTTCTTTTAATGTACAAAGTGGTAGCACTAAAACAGTTAACAGCACATGTAATTTACCTTTAGGAAATAATCCAACGGTATCTGGTAATGTTACACTTAATGGAGTTCTATCAGGAAGTGGTGCTTTTAACTTTGGTAGTTCTGCAAAAATATTAACACTAAATGCGGGGTCAGCTTTATCTGGATTTTCAAGCATTGCTTTAAATACAAATACCTTAACAGTTAGTGGGGCCACAATAGATTTTTCAAGCTATTCATCATTTAGTAATAATAGTTCAACTTTTCTTAACCTATCCTCTGGGACTTTAACATTACCAAATAATGCGGATATAAATGGAGCATTAACAATAAGTGGGGGTACATTTAATGCACCTAGCGGGAATATGACATTAGCAGGTAATTTAACAGTATCAAATACTCCGACATTTAATCATAACAATGGAAGTATAATATTTGATGGAGGTACAGCTACATTAAGTTGTAATAATATCAGCTTTAATTCAGTTAGTTTTACAGGGCAAACGGGAGTTAAGACTGTAAATAGTAATTGTAATTTGCCATTAGGGAATAATCCAACTATACCTAATGGTATAACTTTAAATGGTACATTAGCCGGAACAGGAACTTTAACTAGAACTACTGGAACACTAACCTTAAATACTGGTTCAGTTTTATCTGGGTTTAGTGGATTAAATAATGGCTCTGCACTAACAGTTGCAGGAGCTACAATAGATTTCTCAACTTACTCACCATTTACAGTTCCAAGTACTTTTACCTTAAGTTCAGGTACAGTAGCTTTACCCAACAATGCAGATCTAAATAGCTCATTAACAATATCGGGAGGTACATTTAATGCTCCTTCAGGAAATCTATATTTAGCAGGAGGGTTTTCTAAAAGTGGAAGTCCAACTTTTAATCATAACAATGGTATATTTGTTTTAGATGGAGCGGGAGGGCAATCAATCGCTTGTGGAAATTTAATATTCAATCAAGTAGTTATCTCTCATACTTCAATCTCTAAAACTATAGATGCAGGTTGTAATTTACCTCTAGGTAGTAATCCTGTTCTAGGAGCTTCGAGTGCTACTACAGTTATATTGAACGGATCTATTTCAGGATCTGGAACACTAAATACAAAAACATTTCATTTTGCAACTGGATCATCTATTAGTGGATTTAATGGTTTAATAGCTACAGACCATACAATTTTTTCCGGAGGTAGTGTAAATTTCTCTAGTTTTGAAACTTTATCTTTTGCACGTATATCTATACAGACAGGTAGTACTGTGACTCTACCAAATCTTGATATATTAGTAAATGGAGCACTTGGGCTTACGGGTGGAACATTAAATGTAGGCACAGGTAAACTAAGTGTTACTAGTTTTAGCATGAATTTCGCATCTGTATTCAATGGAACCGCAAGTGAACTAGATGTTAGTACCACATTCAATTTAAGTAGTGGAACAACTTTTAATGCTCCCTCTAGAAATATGTATGTAGGGGGATCATTTACAATTGATGGTGGAACATTTAATAATAACGCTGGAATTATCACATTTGATCGTGGAACTGCTACGTTAAGTTGTAATAATATTGCTATTAATTCAGTAAGTTTTGCTGGTCAAACAGGAGTTAAGACAGTAAATAGTAATTGTAATTTACCACTTGGTAGTAACCCAACAATACCTAATGGAATAACTTTAAATGGAACATTAACAGGAAGTGGAACACTAACTAGAACTACAGGTACTTTAACATTAAATTCAGGGTCAGTTATATCAGGTTTTAGTGGATTAAGTAATGGATCAGCACTAACAATAGCGGGAAGCAATATAGACTTTTCATCGTACACAACATTCACAATACCTGGTACATTTACCTTAAGTTCAGGTACAGTAGCTTTACCCAACAATGCAGATCTTAATGGTGCATTAACAATAAGTGGAGGAACATTTAGTGCTCCTAGTGGAAATATGACAATAGCAGGTAATTTGACTATATCTGGTACTCCAACATTTAATCATAATAATGGAACTATAATATTTGATGGAAGCACAAGCTCAACATTAAGTTGTAATAATGTAGTATTTAATAAAGTAGATTTTGCTCAAACTGATGGTGTAAAAACAATTAATAGTAATTGTTCTATGCCATTAGGCTCCAATCCTGAGATTTCTTCAGGAATTACTTTAAATGGTACGATTTTAGGGAGTGAACTCCTAAAAGTTAATTTTACTACACCAACACGTGGCTTTACTCTAAACCAAGGTGGGGTTATATCAGGATTTGATGCAATAAAAGCACATAGTTTTACAGTAAATACTAATTCAGTTGCAGATTTCTCAGGATTATCATATCTAACTGTTGACTCAGGGATTGGTTTTAGTGGTGGGACATTTACAGCACCTCCAATAATGAACATTGGTACTTTTTCTTTTGGGTCAGGAACATTTATACATAACAATGGAACAGTTAAATTTATTGATGAGTATCATACGAGTGACTCAAAAATATTTATGTATTCTGGAGAAACTAAATTCTATAATTTAGATATTTCTGAACTTAACAATACTTCAACTATTAATTTCTTAGAGGTATATAGTGAGATCGGAGGATCAGTTGTTGTAGAAAACTCCTTGATACTAAAAGGATCAAGTTCAACTCCACTTGATATAAACTCATTTTTCCCCGATAATCCATGGAACATAGATATCCAAGGCACAGCAGAAGTAGAATACTTAGACGTATCTGACAGTAACAACATAGGGAATGTAATACAAGCTGCAAATAAAAACATTGTTGACTCAGGTAACAACACTGGTTGGAACTTTAATAACCCAACTATCACTGATATATCAATAAGTAATCTAACTCTTGGTTCATTTACCACAAATACTAAACCTATCATTAACTTTAATATATCAGACCCTAATACT
>JBGSZB010000004.1:0-9248 GCA_041750555.1 Candidatus Dojkabacteria bacterium
TACATGAGAAACAGTTTTTGAGAATTACCAAGCTCTCTAATCTAGAACACGTTTAGATATTTTTTAATTAAAGGATAAGTTATCAAAAATATAGTTAACTTCCTTTAAAAGTCTTTCATTATCTGTGTTAGATCTAAATAGTATTAAATATATATGAGTATCAGTTGCTAGAACATATTTTTTTATACCCGTATCTAAACTCATATTATCTCCATAAACAATTACATCATGATCCCATTTATTTTCATCATCATGACGAACATACAAAGCATCACTACCATATATTTCCTTTAATTGATCTGATGCTTCTCCTACTGTTAATTTAGAATAAAGTTCTTCTGTAGTTAACCCATCACTATTCTTAGCACACTGTATTGTTACTAAACCAGAGGTATATCCACTACCTAAAGCATTAATATATGGTTTGTAAGTATAACTAATATCTAAAGTATTAGTAAATTGAACACCATTCATTGTATTGCCTTCTCTATCATTAAATATCCAATGTTTATCCTTATCAAAATTTCTAATTTCACCATTAGCTTCCATCTCTGCTTGAAATATCTCATTACTTATTAATGGGAAACTTAAATTACATAATTGATGATTAACTATAGAATATTTTTCATTAAACTTTGGTTCTTCAACAACTACCTCATCTTCAGTATCATTAACTTCATCACTAACCTCTGTACTCTCTTCATCACTCGTTGTGTTAACAGAAGTACTTCTGAATAGGAAGAACGATATTAAAAAACCTAAAACAAATATAAATACAAAAGTAAATATTACACCTAGAATAATTAATGCTTTTTTCATAATTTAAAAAAAATAAGAATAAGTAATAAATTAAGTATATAGATTTAAATTAAACAAGTGAAGCTTTAATTCTTTTTAAACCACTACCAATATTCTCTTGAGATAGAATTTTAAACTTCTTACCACCTTCACTTAATTCACTAGTATTTTTAACATGTGGACCTCCACAGAACTCTTTAGAGAATGCATTATCTAATGATTCCCCTATAAAATATATTGAAACAATATCAGGATACTTTTGTCCAAATTCCATTTGAGCTCCTATCTTTTGTGCTTCCTCTCTTTCCATCTCCACTCTATTTACTTCTAATCCCTCAGTAATCTTTTCATTAACTAAATCCTCAATACTTTTAATTTCATCCTCTGTTAATTTTCTATCTAAATTAAAATCTATTCTTAATCTCTCACTTGTAATATTACTACCTCTTTGTTTAATGTCACTTGATACTATTTGTTGAAGGGAAGCTAATAATAAATGATGAGCAGTATGTAACTTAGTAGTTTCAACACTTGAATCTGCTAATCCACCCTTAAATTTTTGTTCTGCACCTAATCTACTTTGATCTCTATGTAATCTTTCTTCCTCTTTAAATTCATTCATTAATTTTTCACTATCCTCCTCACTTAAATTTAATTCATCTAAAGTCATTTCAACTGGAAAACCATATGTTTCATAAAGATCAAAAGCTTCTTTACCATTAAACTTAATTTCCTCATGTCTTAAATCTAAATCTTGTATATATTTTTGTAAAAACTTTAACCCCTTATCTAGAGTTCTTCTAAATTTAATCTCTTCCTTCTCTATTTCATCAATAATCATATTCTCATTAATTTTTAAATGAGTATATTCATAACTTAAGATATTAATAACTTCTAGTGCTAAATCTTTTGTAAAGTTAGAAGTAATATCTAACTTTAATCCGAATCTAACTAATCTTCTAATAAATCTTCTTAAAATATATCCCTGATCTTTATTACTTGGATAAACTCCGTCAGCTAGTATAAAAGTTGCAGCTCTACTGTGATCAGCTAAAATTCTAAAATATTTTGTATATCCATTATCTAATCCATCACTTTTGTATTCTTTTCCACTTAATTCCTCTATTTTTTTAATAATAGGCATATAGATATCTGTTTCATAGATATCATTCTTACCTTGTACAATCATTGCTACTCTTTCAAATCCACCTCCAAAATCAATATTTTTTTGTTTTAAGGCAACCCATTTCATATCGTTATCTAGCTTGTATTCCATAAACACATTGTTTCCTATCTCTATAAATCTACCTGAATCATCATTAATATGATAAGTTTCATCATCCTTTTCTTTAAAACCCATATCGTAGAACATTTCACTAGTTGGTCCTCCTAATTCTCCAACACTATGAGCTCTCTCCCACCAATTTTTCTTTTTAGGATATGGAAATATTCTGTATTCCCAAGTTTTACCTTGTTCCAAATTCTCTGGAATATTATGAATATCTTCACTAAATTTTGCATCAACACCATATTTTTTAAATGCTTCTATCCAAAGTTGTATAGCTTCATTATCTCTTGGAGCATCATCATCACCTGCAAATACAGAAACGTATAATCTTTTAGGATCCATTTTACAAACATCTACCCAGAACTCCATTATCCAAGGTATTTGTTCTTTTTTAGTAAAATCTCCTAAACTCCAATCACCTATCATTTCAAACATTAATGTATGTCTGTTATCTCCTATCTCTATCATTTCATCATAATTAGTTCTTAAACATCTTTGGATATCAAATAATCTAGTGCCTAAAGGATGAGGTTCACCACTTAAATACGGTGCTAATGGAAACATACCTGAATTAACAAAAAGTAATGTAGAATCTACATTAGGTACAAGTGACATATTAGGTACTTCTTTAAAGTTACGAGGAGCACTACTCCAATATTTTTTAAATGCTTCTCTTAATTCTTTAGATGTCATACTATTAAATATCTAAAATTAAATATTCACTATCAGAGATAGGTTTAACTTCATTAGTTGTTAACTTTCTGTAATTCTCTAAGTTAGTTGTATCAACATTAACATCATAGTGAGGATAAACCTCAAAATCTACTAAACTTAGTGCAGTTAAATCAGTAATACCTGGAATGTTTTCATCCATTGAATCACTGGGATCATTACCAGCAGGTCTTCCTGCCACTGCAATTGTTGGAGTCATAAGAATAGAACCTGCACTAAAACCTGCAAAAACAAAACTATCTTTTTTTGTGAATTCTAATATCGCTTCAAATAATCCAGATTCTCTTAAATTGTTTAATAACTGGAAAGTATTACCTCCAGTAGACATTAAGATATTACAACTTAAAAGTTTTTCAATTTCTAATTTAGCTTCCCCTCCTCTTTTAGTATTATCAATATATATTAATTCTGCATTATTACTCTTTGCATACTCTTCCCAAATAGGTAAATATTTCTCACCCCCTTCTCTTCCATTTGTTGTCATATATGCAAATCTTAAAGGGGCTAATTCTTTAGGGAATAATTTATCCTTAATTTTCTCTTTAACCTCATCACTAGGTAGTGAAAATAGTATTAATCTTTTCATATATTTAATTAACTATATGGATTATATACCAAAATTAAATATATTTACTAAAAAGAAATAAGTGCTATAATAGCAGTAAGGGCGTTAACCGTAAGGATGATGGCCCTTTTTTGTTAAAGCTTTTTTATCTCCCCAACAGAAAACTTCTCAATTAATTTAACCAAAATGTATCCTATTAATATTAAAAAGATAATAACAAGTGATTTACTACTTAAATACTCATTTAAATCTAAATACACATACTCGTTATTTACATTTTGAATAAAAGGCCATAATACTCTAATTGAAGCTAACATAATGCCAACAAGAAAAGCTAATATTAAGTTTTTAAACTTTTCAAAAGCTAACTTAATAAAATGAACAAAGATACTAAATCCTAAAACAACACCTAATCCAAATGAAATTAAATTAACAACACTTACAACATCAAGTCTTAGAGATAAGGTTGCTTTAATAAGGGTTAAGACATATTCGTAAATACCAATTAAAAGCATAACAAAAGAACCACTAACACCCGGTAAAACCATCGCACTAATAGCTAAGAAGCCCCCTAAAAACATAAAGATGAAGTTAGGTGTCTCATTTAAATTTAAGGGCTTTAAACCTAAGATAACAAAGAATATTACAAAAGTAATTAAAACAATTAAATACTCTTTTAAATTAATTTTACTTAATTTAGTATTAATACCCTTTAATGGAATAGTAACTGATCCAATAACAAGCCCTGTAAATATAGCAAAAATATATTCTCTGTAATCTTTTAAAAGACCTGACATAACATTTGAGAACAATGCAATAGAGATACCCATACCAATAATTAAAAATATACCAAATTTAAAATTAATATCCTTAAATACTTTAATACTATTTTTAAATTTAAATCCTTTTAATATATCTTTTATAACGCTTTTTAAAAATTTAGAGATTTGATGAAGGAAATTAATAAAATCATCATAAATACCCATAGTTAGAGCAAGAGTTGAACCACTAACACCTGGAACAATTTCAGCTAATCCCATTACAATACCTTGCAGTGTAGTTTTAAGATAATTTTTTAATACCAACATTTTTAAATTTACTAATAAATAATAATAGGATTAGAGAAATTACTGAAAGAGTCATAATATTTTGAATAAACTCTAAATTTAAATTAGTTACAGAATAATAGCTATTAAATGGAAAAATACTAACAACTGGAATCCAAATGAAAGGCAGAATAACTTTAAATAATTTTACATACCATCTTTTACTTTTAATAGTTTTTTGAACAACTAAGAATACTAATAGAGCTAAAATTAACATTGGACCAAATATTAATAGCTTTAAGTCAATTGAATACTTATCTTGAGTTAGTGGAAGTATAGTTTGATAAATACCAATAGCTAGTAATAAAAAGTAGATACCAAAAGATAATAATATATTTCTTAACTTTTTAGATTCCCAAACTAATATTAAAGAATAAATAATACTTACAGATAACAATAATACAACTAAACCACTACTAACTTCAGTAAAAGTGTATCTATCCTTAAATGTTAAATGAAATAATATAAATGCAATTGAGAATACAATTGCGCTCGGTATTGTTGAACGTAGTACATCACTAAAGAACCGTTTTGAGTCCTCTACCCTTTGTCTAGTAAAAACAACAACATATCCTGGAGCACTACTACCTAAGAAACTAAATATTAAAGTACTAGCAGGATTTAGCGGTATTGCTTCTCTTTGAAGAGTGAAATATATACCAATAATGATAGCAAGGAGAGATTTAACTAAGAATAGTTTTGTAGAAATCTTTAAGTTATATATTATGTTTTCTCCCTCAAAGAATATTTCGGGTATTTTAGAAAAATCATTATTTAGTAATACAATATCAGATACATCACGAGCAATCTTTGAACCATTCTCCATAGATATTGATACATCTGCAGCTTTTATACCCAAAACATCATTAATACCATCACCAACCATAGCAACTTTTTTACCTTTCTTTTGAAGTAATTGAACTATTCTTTGTTTATCTTCAGGTTTAGCTCTTGTAAATATATGGTTTTTTAAAACAGCTCTACTAATCTCTTTTTTATCTAACGTACTAAAATCTACCGCACTTAATCCCTCTAATCCCAACTTTTTTAAAACTTTTTGAACTGAAACTAAACTATCTCCAGAAATAACTCTAATTTCAATACCTTGATCAGTTAATTTATCAAATATTTCTTTAATACCTGTATTTAATTCCTCCTCTATTTCAATAACAACACACTTCTTAGTTTTTTTATCATAATCTAAGCTATCAAACTTAATACCTAATAATACTCTATTACCCCTCTCCTCTAATGCTTTAATCTTATTCTCAATTTTTAAAACAACTGAATTATCAATTTTATCTTTTAATACACTAAAAGCTCCAAACATAAGAGTAGCTTCTCTGTTATTTACAACACCCTGAACCATACTCATCTTTAATTTAGAAGTGAATGGTATTTGATCAAAGTTATGTATTGGATTTTTCTTAATATCTTTAAAATATTCATTTAATAAACTTTGAGTCTTATTTGTCCCAACTATTAATTTTTCAGAAGCTCTATATGTTTCTCCAAAATCAAGTTTTTCAGAATTAAAAAACTCTACATCTATAATTTTCATATTATTAGTAGTTATAGTTCCAGTTTTATCAAAACAAATAACATCAACTTGAGAAAGCTCTTCAATACTTCCACCCTTTTGAATTAAAACACCTTTTTGATAAAGTTTAGTTATTGATATTGTAAAGGTTAGAGTAAATAAAAATATTAAGGTTTGAGGAATAATAAGTACAATAATTGTAGTTAAACTTAATATTTTTAATTGTGGAGCTATATTCTCTCCAGCTAATAAAAAGTTAGCTATTCCAAGAACTATAGAAGCAAATATTAAAAATAATATTAATTTATCACCATTTTTTTGAATACTACTTTTCTTTTCACTAAATTTTAATGCTTCACTACCTAGTTTATTTAGATAATTATTTTTACCAATCCCATCTACTATATATACACATTCTCCAGTAACTATAAAACTACCAGCTAATACTCTATCCTCATTATCTTTTTTAATATAGTTAGATTCTCCAGTTAGGGCTGCCTCATCTAATTGAGTATAGTTTGAATAAATAACTTTTCCATCTGCAACAATACCTTCTCCTTCTCTTGCTATTACGTAATCTCCAAGAACTACATCCGATAGGGGAACTGTAATTATCTTAGAATCTCTAATCACTCTAGCTTCTAATTGAAATTGTGATTTTAATTTATCAATAAGGCTCTTAGCTCTTAATTCATCAAGAATAGATACTATTGAATTAATTATTGCAAATGTTCCAAAAGCTAATATCTCTGTTTTTAAATCAAAGAACCATAAAGCTACCATTAAAGGTATTAAAACAATATTTATTAAACTAAAAGTATTTCTTAAATATATTTTAAGTTTAGTTGGTGTATAAGTATCAATTACTTCATTAGATAATCCTAATCTTTTTTGTTTATCTACTTCACTTTGTTTTAATCCTTCAAATCCATACATATTTTTAAAATTTCTTATCCTTATTCCAAATTATCTCCTCACAATTTTTTAAAACATTAAAATATCTAGCTATTTCAAATAGATAATCTGATAGTCTATTTACAAATATTAATATATCACTAAACTCTTTATCTTTTAAAACATTATTACTCAATTTCTTAGATTCTTTTAAATTAACTAAGCTCCTCTCTGCTCTTCTACATATAGTTCTTGATAAATGTATTAAGCTAGAAATTCTACAACCACCTGGAAGTATAAAGTTTTGAAGTTTAGGTAATTTTTCTTCTAAACTATCAATCTCTTTTTCTAAAACACTAGTTAGTTTTAAATAATCAGTACCACCCCTAGTATTTGCTAAAATACTTCCCACCTCAAATATTGCATCTTGAATTTGAAAAAGTATATTTAGAGTATTAGTTACATTTTCAAATTCGTTTAAAGTTTCATCTAATTTAATTTCAGTTATAACGATACCTAAGCTAGCATTTAATTCATCAAATACTCCTATACACTCTATTATTGGGTTATTCTTTAATAATCTAGATCCTACAATTCCTGTTTCTCCATTATCTCCAGTTTTAGTATATATTTTCATAATATTAATTAATTCTTCTTGATTATATTTACTTTAAATTTCTTTGTCTATTTGAAGTTGAATATTCTTTAATATATACTAATTTAGTTTACTAATTTTTATGTCAAAGCTTTTTAAATTAAAAGCTAATATACAATTCTATAAAAAGGTTTTGTTAACTATCCCAGTCCTTTTCTTAGGGCTTAGTTTTATATCTCCTATTGTTAATGCTTATGCAGTTGAAACACCTAGTAGTAGTAGTTTTTTCCAAGTTCAAAATCCTGAGACAACTGAGGCCTTATGTAAGGCAGCGGGTTACTCATGTATTCAAGAAGAAAGTGGACTTACTGGCGAATATGCATCAGGGTTATTAGATAATTTTGCAGTTGGTATAAGTAAAGCAACTACAGGAAAAAGTTTTGCAAACCATACAATAGATCCTTCGGTTGATACAGGATCTGGAGGTATTGTTAATATGTTAAATAATGTTAATGTGGCTCTCTTAGATCAAAGGCCATTAAGTACTCAAGATTTTATCCAAGATAAGGTTTACGCACTAACTGGAACAATACAAGCGCAGGATACTCCTGCACAATATTTCCCAGGAACAGGTTATCAATTATTAGAGCCTATTCAAGCATTTTGGGGTTGGAGTGTAAATGTTGTTTTTGCATTCTTAATATTAATAATTATTGGAATAGCTCTAGCTATTGTATTTAGACAAAATATTGGGGGAGCTCAGATGGTAACTATTCAAAATGCTATTCCGAGTATCGCAATGGCCTTAATTTTAGTTCCTTTAAGTTATTCAATTTCAGGTGTATTTATTGATGCTATTACTGTTGGAACTAATGCAGTTCATCAATTCTTCTTTGGAGTTGGGGCTCCTGCTAGAAATGTATATCAAGCAGTTGTTGATGCAGGTAATGATGGTAGAACTGATGGTTGTACGGAAACAACTGATAATCCATGTAATAGAGGGTTATATGCTGATGATTACAGATTAGATTGGTGGAATTTTAGGAATTTAGTTGATGTTAGTGATGAAGTTGAGGGTGTTGCAGAAACAAGTGTTGGAGGTCAAGGTATAAATAGCTTGGTTTTAATGGATATTATTAAAAGAGTTTTAGATCTATTAGCAGGTAGTAGTAAACCTGCGGCATACTGGTTTGGAGAAATTGTAAATGCAATATTTGGAATATTAATGATTTGGATAGGTATTAAGATTGCTATTAAGTTATTAAGTAAGTATTTAATACTTGTATTAACCCCAATAGTATCTCCATTTATATTTGCATCTGTTGCGGTACCGGGGAATAGTACTAAAGCTATAATGAATTATTTAAAGATGATGGGAGCTGCTTCCCTCTTCTATATTGTTACATATTTAATGTTTGTATTAACCTTTGTATTTACTAGTGCTGTATTTAATGATCAATTACCTAATTTCTCTAAAGGACTATATGTCCCTCCACTACTTGGTTTAAGAGAGTTATTTGATTCACTTCCAAGTGGATCTAGTAGATCATTAATTAACCTATTATTCTCATTTGTTGGTTTAGGTATATATTTCTCTATTCCTAAAGTGTTGGAGAGTATTGATGCATCATTAGATCAAAAATTTGTTATACCTACATTCTTAAAGACTCCGTTTGAGTCACTACAAGAGAGTTTTAAAGTAACTAAAATTAAGGCCATTGCGATACTCG
>JBGSZB010000005.1:0-7846 GCA_041750555.1 Candidatus Dojkabacteria bacterium
TAAAAAGATTCTGATGAAGGATCTAGAGAATTAGAAGCTTTAGATTAATTAATAGAGGAATCTAAGGCATAAGATGTTTTAAGGAATATTAACCCACTTAGAGTCTAGGCTTTAAGTGGGTTTTTTGTTGTCAATAAATTATCATGATATAATGATACCTGCTAATTCTTAATAAAATTTATGGATTTAGAAGTTGAGGCAAATGTTTTTGCAAGATTTACAATTAATGCTAAAAGTGTAATTCAGAAAGGATATTCTTATGCTAAAGAATATAGCTATTCAGAGTTTTTACCTATACATCTTTTTTATTCAGTACTATGTGATTCTCAAAGTGTATCACTAGAAACTTTAAAAAGACTTGGAATAGATATTGAATCTACAATAGTTCAGTTTAAGAAAAGATTTGAAGAGAATAAACAATCGTCTGGTACAGAATATATAAATAATCCAATGCTTTCAGATGATATTAAAAGTATTATTAAAGAATCCCTAGTAATAGCTTCAGAGTCTCTTGGAGTATATGTAGGCACTGAACACTTGTTATTAGCAATCTTTAAACATAAAGGTATAGATTTTGTTAAAGATATTAATACCATGGGGATTAGTTATGAAATATTAAAAAAGAATTTAACTGCATTTGCTCCACTTCCTTTTGAAAAGGATGACTCGCAAAAGAGTGAGGGAGATTTTGATTTAAGAAGTGAAGGAATGCTATCTTCATTCTCAAGAGATATGAATGAAATGAGCGAGAATGGTGTTTTCCCAAAAATTAGTGGAAGAGATGAAGAGATTAAGAGAATGATTCATATACTCGCTAGAAAAACAAAGAACAATCCAATTTTAGTCGGAGAGGCAGGAGTTGGTAAAACTGCAATTGTGGAAGGGTTAGTAAACAGCATTGTTGCAAAAAAAGTACCTGCATCATTAATAAATAAAAGGATTGTGAGTTTAGATGTTTCAAGTATTATTGCAGGAGCTAAATTAAGAGGAGATGTAGAAGAAAGATTAAATTCAATCTTAAGTGAAGTTATTGAAGATAATAATACAATAATCTTTATAGACGAAATTCATACAATAGTTGGAGCAGGAGTGTCGGGAGGAAGGGAAAGCTTAGATATTGCAAATATTTTAAAACCATATCTAACTAGTAGTATAAGTATTATTGGTGCAACAACCCATGATGAATACTCTAGGTACTTTGAAAGTGATTCAGCTCTTGCTAGACGTTTTCAACCAATATACATTGATGAGTTAAAAGAAGAAGATGCAATTAAAGTAATATTAAACGTTATTCCTGAGTTTGAAGATTATCACAAAGTAAAGATTAGTGAAGAAGTTGTAGCAACTGCTGTAAATTTGAGTTCTAAATATATTAAGGATAGATATTTACCGGATAAAGCAATTGACGTTATAGATGAGGCAGCAGCATCAGTTAAAATAGGTAGAGAGATAGATATGGAGCCACAGCTAAGTAAATTAGGGGGAGAGTTGATAAAGGTTCAACAAAAAAAAGAAGATGCTCTAAAAAAAGAGAATTTTAAAGACGCTAGTGAATACAAAGAACGGGAAAATAAATTAATAGACGAGATAGAGGATGTTATTGATGGGAAGAAGAATACTAAGTTATCCTTAAAAAGGGTAACCCCAGATTTAGTTAAGCAAATTATTGTAAATTGGACTAAAATCCCTATAGCTGCAAGTGACATCTCAGATAAAAAATTAATAAACTTAGGTAAAAATTTAAAGAAAAGAGTAATAGGTCAGGATAGAATTATTGATAATTTAACTCTTGCAATACAACGATCACACTTAGGTTTAAATGATGATAAAAGACCCCTAGGCTCATTTCTTTTCTTAGGTCCTACAGGAGTTGGAAAAACTGAAACAGCTAAAGTTTTAGCTCACGAGTTATTTGGAAGTGAAAATCTATTGTTTCAAGTGAATATGAGTGAGTATATGGAATCTCATAGCGTATCAAAATTAATAGGTTCCCCTCCAGGATATATTGGATATCAAGAAGGAGGTCAGTTAACTACATATATTAAAAGAAAACCATACTCTGTAATTCTTTTTGATGAGATTGAAAAAGCACATCCAGATGTATTAAATCTACTACTTCAAATACTAGAGGAGGGAGAGATAACAGATGGAAAGGGTTTAAAAGTTTCTTTAAAAAATACAATCGTCATAATGACATCTAATATTGGGGCTGAAAATATTGCAAGGGATTCTAAATTAGGTTTTGATGTAAATATCAATGAATCTGGAGAACAAAACTTAGATGGTGCATATCTCACAATGCGAGACAATATCTTAGAAGATTTAAGAAGAGCTATTAGGCCTGAAATATTAAACAGAATAGATTTAATTGATATCTTTAGAGGTTTAAACAAAGAAGATTGTCTACTTATCACAAGAAACCATGTAAATGATTTAATATTAAAATTAATATCTAAAAGCGTATTTTTAAGAGTTAGTGATAAGGTTATAGAGTACATAAACCAAGAGGGCTACAGTAAAGAATACGGAGGAAGAAATATTAGAAGAAAAGTTACAGAAGTACTAGAAAATTCCTTAGCTAAGTATCTCTTACAATCAAGTATAAAAATTAAAAAAGGTAAGCCCCTTAAGCTTTTTGCTGATCTAATGGTTGCTAATGATAAATCAGAAGTTATCTTTATAGTAGAGAAGTAGAGGTCCCAAACTTTTCCTTTAACGAAATTATAAGGTGCGGTTTGTAAGGTTAAATAATAAATGGGTGAGTGTTTTAACGGGATACGTATAAACTATAGGGCTTGACTTTAGATAAATATAGGGTATAATATTGCTAGTTCTTTTAAAAATATCTTTTCTTCCCAGAGTCTGGTTCGCGTACAACTTTGTAAACAATATTTACAAAGGACTTACTGGACTCTTGGAAGAGGGGGTATTTGCTTACTTCAAATTTTAAGATATAATCACATTAATCCTCGAGTAATTAACTAGTTTCATTTATATTTAGGTATAAATATTTCTTATATTAGAGGCTTATTTCAATATTATTTATTATTTTACTTTATTTAGATTATGACTAAGAAAGATACGATTGTTAAATCAACAAGCATAAAAGATTTGGAAGATAATTCACTTTCAGATTTAAGAAAGTTAGGAGATGAATTAGGAATTAAAGAGGCACTAGAGTTAGAGAAAACAGAATTAATTATGGCAATTGTTGCTGAACAAACAAAAAGGGGAGGAAACATATTTGCTGAGGGTTTTTTAGAAATTATTAAAGATACTCACGGAGTATTAAGATCATCTACAATGTTACCTGGAAACAACGATGTATATGTTTCAGGTTCTCAAATTAAAAGATTCAATTTAAGACAAGGAGATGCAATTTCAGGTCAAGCTAGACCTCCAAAAGAAGGTGAGAGGTATTTAAGTTTGTTAAAGATAGAAGCTATTAATGGATTTAGTCCAGAAAAAGCTATTTCAAGACCTACATTTAATGCATTAACTCCTATATATCCTGATGAACAAATTAAATTAGAAACAGACCAACACACATTATCTACAAGAGTTATTGACTTAATCTGTCCTATAGGTAAGGGACAAAGAGGTATGATAGTAGCTCCTCCTAAAGCTGGTAAGACTTGGTTATTAAAAGATATTGCAGCAGGAATAGCTAAAAATCATCCTGAGATACACTTAATGGTTGTGTTAGTTGGAGACAGGCCTGAAGAGGTTACCGATTTACAAAGATTCGTAAAAGGTGAAGTTATAGCTGCAAACTTTGATGAAATGCCTGAATATCATACAAAAATTAGTGAAATGGCTGTTGAAAGAGCAAAAAGATTAGTTGAATATGGAAGAGATGTTGTGATTCTTATGGATAGCATTACAAGACTTGCTAGAGCATACAATATTGTTGAACCACCATCTGGAAGAACTCTATCTGGAGGTTTTGACCCTAAAGCTATTTTTCCCCCAAAGAAGTTTTTTGGAGCAGCTAGAAATATGGAAAATGGAGGTAGTCTAACTATCATTGCAACTGCTTTAGTTGATACAGGTAGTAAAATGGATGATGTAATTTTTGAAGAGTTCAAAGGTACAGGTAATATGGAGGTTAAATTAGATAGAAGATTAGCTGAAAGAAGAATTTATCCATCTGTTGACGTTAGTCAATCATATACTAGAAATGAAGATAAGTTATTAAAGCCAGAAGTACTAGCTCAAACATGGAGAGTAATAAGGATGTTAGACACTATTAAAAGTGAAACTAATGAAAGTCCAACTGAAGTGCTAATTGAAAGATTAAAGAAAACTAAAAACAATGAAGACTTTTTAGCAACCCTTCATGAGGCTTATTAACTGTCTGTGTTAAAATATTAAGTTATCTTTTATACTTAAGTAATTAAGTTATAAATTGAAAAAGCCAATTTTGGACTTTAAAATTGTAAGTGAGTTAAAAAATAAATTAGTTTATAGAACATTTTGGGGTAGAGGTTCTCTATATAAACAGATTGTTCATATTTCTATTATCTCTCTTTCTATTCTTTTAGTTGTAACAGGTATTTCTAATAGAATTAGTTTAGCTACATCTTCTAAAGACTTAGAAACTAATTTCTATGATATTTACGCTAGAGGTAGTAGTGATTTATTAACCCAAGGTGGTAGCATTCAAACTGTTTTAACTTCAACTCCAGGGGTATATTTTAAGGTTATAGAGCATAAGGTTAAGGATGGTGATACCTTAGATACATTAGCTAGTGATTACAAAGTTAGTCGCGATACTATTAAGTGGGCTAATCAATCTAAAATTGACTACTACAGTGAAAAGTTAAAGTTAGGAGATGTTTTACAAATCCCAGAAGTTAATGGTGTTTTATACGAAGTTAAAGATGGTGAAACATTAGAATCTATTCTTTCAAAGACTTCTGGAGATAAGTTTCAAGTTGTTGAATTAAATCAATTACCATATCCTGATTTTAAAGTTGTTGCTGGTTCTAAACTTTTAATTCCTGATGGTAAATTAGCACCACCACCACCACCTGCTCCAAGTATTCCTCAACCTTCTTATTACATTTCGCCAACTAATGTAGGTGAATCTCTAGTTAGTGGAGGAGAGGGAAGTATTAGAGGTATTAGAACATTAAATCCTTTATCTAACCCATCATGTGGCGGATATATTATCTCAAGGGGATTCTTACCATGGCACAATGGTTTAGATTTAGCTAGATGGCCTGGTTGTCCAATTAGAGCTATTGCAGATGGAGTAGTTAGTTATGCTGGTTGGGGTTTCTATGGAGAAGGATATTATGTAAGGATAGATCATGGAAACAATATTCAATCTGTTTATTATCATGGTGATGGAAATATTTGGGTTAAGGGTGGAGATCAAGTCACTGCAGGTCAAGAAATTATGAATATGGGTACAACTGGTAATTCTACAGGAGTACATCTTCACTTAGGTTTAAAGGTTGATGGAGTATATATTGATCCTGCTCCCTATGTTCCATATTAATGGTATAATTGCTATATGTCCTTGTAGCTCAATGGATAGAGCAATCCCGTCCTAAGGGAGAGGTTGCAGGTTCAACTCCTGCCAAGGATAAATGTAAATTAAAACCCTATGTCTAAGTTTTAGACATAGGGTTTCTTGTTCCACGGTCTATTTAAGACTTCTGTCTTAAATTATTTCTTTTCTTCTTCCCACTCCATACTGTAAAGAATGGTATCTATTGCTAAATTGTATCTACAAATTTCATTCTCTTTAAACCAAACTTTAATTTCTCTTTCTGCTTCATCTACTGAACTTGATGCATGTACTAAGTTTCTTGCAGCTCTATTATCTTCATCTGCCATTATATATGAATCAATAGTGTAGTCAGCTCTAATTGTTCCCACATCAGCTTGCAAAGGACTTCCATGACCAACTATATTTCGGACATGTTGTATTGCATGTGCGGATTCTATAACTATAGCTAGTATAGGCCCTGCAAGCATGAATCGGACAAGTCTTTCTTGTACACTCTCAGCTAATTCAATAGGTGTTTTATCTAATTTTATTCCCTTCTCTTTATATATCGCTAATGTTCTGTTACCTGTTTTTTCTTTTTCTTCATCACTCCAGAAGTAATGATCTAATGCTTGTTTTTTAGTAGGCCATACCATTTTCATTGCAGTTATCTTTAAACCTTTTTTCTCAAATCTAGATAGTATTTCTCCCATTAAACCTCTTTGTACTGCATCAGGCTTAAGTAATACAAGTGTTCTTTCGTAAGTAGATGGTTGGTGCATATGTAATTGATAATAACTAATGTATTGGGATTATATTATTATATATTAAAATTGTCATCATTAAATATCTGAGTTTTTGATTAAAGTCGCAAATTCAATTAAATTTATCTAGAATATCTCTGTAGTAACTGATAGTCGATTCCTCTTCGGTTGATTTAAAAGTTATCTCAGGTGAAGCATTAGCTTCTATTATATAGTGAGTACTATTACTCTTATTCGTTAGAATATCAACACCACATATATTTATTTTAAAAATAGAGGCAGTTTTTTCTGCAAGATTTACTTTCTCAGACCCTAATTCTGTTAAGGTGATAAATTTTTCTATGCCACCAAGGGATGCATTGTTTCTATGATCGCTTTTATCCTTTCTTACTCTTAATTCTGCAGAAGTTGCCTTAAAATTTGTTACTAAAACCCTATTATCCCCATCGTTTTCAATGAATTCTTGGCATAAATATTGATCTGAATCATCAGAGTTATCTAAATATTTTTTAAATTGCGAGAAGTTATTTATTAAATAGTTATCCTTACCTTTATCAGAAGTTGTTTTCTTTAAAACAAAAGGCAGTCCTAGATAATCCTTAATATCTTCATATTTATTAATAATATTTATAGTAGGAATAAAAATTGTTTTTGGAACGTCTATCCCATGGATTGCTAGTACTAGAGTTTGAAAAAGCTTTGGTCCAAAGCTTACATCTTTTATGAAATCATCTATAAACATTATTTTTTTATAACTCAAGTATTTGCCTAAGGAGTGAACCAATTCTTTTTTACCAGGTTTGATCCAGTTTCTAAAAACCACCATATTATAATGGCTAATATCTTTGCCATCTATTGTGACAATTACAGGATTTTGTTTATTAGAAGTATCAAGTCTAATCTCTAGGTTTTGATAAAGACCTCTTTTTATAAGAATGTTATTAATATTCTCTTCCAAAATATCCAATAATAAATTAGAGTTGACTCCGTATCTATTGGCTAAAAATAAAATTTTCTTTTCTTTCATTTTTTACTAGGATCAATAATAAAACTCTTTAAATCCCTTGATCCAATTAACGCCCTGTAATCTAAGTGCTGTCTATTAACAACAGTACAGTAAGTTTCTAATATAACTCCTGATATATTTAATTTAATAGGTATACTAATCCTGTAAGTAATTCCAGAGCCAGATTTAATAATAGCAGTATCAGAAATATCTGGGTGTTCTTCTAACCTTGCTTCTAAATTATTATCTTTAGAATACTTCTTCATAGCAATTAAATCATCCCTATATTCAGCTGGTATTTGGTTAAGAATTGTTTTAGAAAAATTAATAGCATCAACAAATCCTAATTCTACAGCTAAAGCTTCATCAATAGAGGATATGGTTGCACCTGTATCAACTTTAGCTTTAATCTTTTGAGTTAATTCATCCCTACCTGTAATTTCAATATTCTCAATTAACCCAATAACTTGCTTACCAGTTAATTCTTCAACTTCCTCTTCAATTTCACCACCAAATAGATTTTTACCTAACCTAATACCATGTTCAACACTTTTAACCTTTAAACCTTTAGCTTTT
>JBGSZB010000006.1:0-19858 GCA_041750555.1 Candidatus Dojkabacteria bacterium
ACTTACTGCTTGAAGCATAACAATCTACAATACCCATATCCATATCTTTTATTGCTTTATCTGCATCTAAATATGTGTAAGTAGCCTCCCAAAAAAAGAATTTACCAACTCCGCTATACTTAATTTCATTTACCCAAGCAATAAGTGTCTCTGTATCCGATATATGTACATTTGGGCATTCTAAATTATTAAGATTATGATCAGGAAATGAAGAGATATCTGAACATAGTATTTGTACATCTCTTCTGAACTGATTATCTACCTCACTTAAACAACTAGTTAAGTTGATATCTGTAAACGAGCTCTCAATCTCAGATACATCTGGTTGAACAGTAAAAAAAGATGCTATTAATAATACAATCAGATAGGTAATGATTGATAACATAGCAGTGCCTATAACTAACCAAACTACATTTCTTAATAGTCTCTTCATCAATAAATTACACCCAATAAAAAGAAGGATTATGATACTGGAGACGATTGATACTACAATACCTGCAAAAGTCATAGTTAGTTGATTGTAGATGATCACCCAAAGAAGGATAGAGAATATTGCTATAAATGCATTAAATTTATTAGATAGAAGCTTCTCTCTTTGTAGGTATTTCTCATTTGTGTTTGATAGTATTTCTTTATCCTGGCTGATAAACTCCTTGCAGTATTTGCATTTCAGCGCCTCACTTTTGACCTCTTCACCGCAGAAAGGACATTTCTTAGTCTTAGACGACATAATTTATAAGATAAGATTTATTAGTTTGATTATACGACCTTAACACATAAACCTCTACATCTTTTTAAATTATTAAAATGTATCGATTACCAACATTAATTCTATACTGGTTATAAATTTCAATACCTTCTCTTTACAATCCACAAAATTCGAGAGAGTTTTGGTTAATTTGAATGATATTTTGGTAATCTGAAATTTGATTATTATAGTAGGAAGATGGATCTTCTTTTAAAACCACACATTGGTCATAACAGGCATGTTGTTCGACCTGTTTCCCATTTATACACTCTAAATATTTTGTCGGAAAGTTTAGGTTTGGGTCATCTGAAAGCCATATGTCACACCAAGATGGTGAGTACATTTGATCACAGCCAATTTCACAAGATAATAGAGCCTCATTCTTATAGACCTCGACTTGTGATATATATTGCAAAGAGATATTTATATTTGAATTATATTCATCAACTTTCTGCGATGTACACAAAGGACTCACAATCTGTTCAGGAGGTATCTGTGTTTTAGTCGAAATACTTGTTCCTTCTCCAAAGCTATCATGGCTATCCAATTCTACCTGATCCAAAGATATCTCCTGATTAGAATCCTCATTATCTTTTGATAATTCTGCCATCTTTAAAACACTGTCCTGAGTATAACTCAAGATTCCATTAAAACTATCTTTTTCATTCTCCCTTGGAGTATCTGAGGGAATCGAGGATGTTCGGATAAACAAATATACAAGGATAACCATACAAAAAACAAATACTAAAAGGATAACTATCTTTTTAGAACTTTGACTATTGTGTTTTTCACCTCCCCTAGTCAAGATAGATATGCGATCCAAAGGATTAAAGAATTCGTTGCAATATGAACACTTTGTCGACTCACTGGTATTTTTTGCACCACAGTTCAGACATTTTCTAGATTCGGAAGCCATAGTATAAAGCAGTCTTTTATTACTCAATTATACAATTGTAGGTAGATGATTTCAATTTACAGAACTTAAAATATACCGAGGACAGGACTCGAACCTGCACAGGATTAACTCCCACTAGTTCCTAAGACTAGCGTGTCTACCAATTCCACCACCTCGGCAAAGTACTTGAATTATAGAATATAGAATAAATATAGTCCACTCAATATTTTTCTTGAAATGATGACCCTCCTATGATTAAATGGTGTTAGATTATTTGTGAGCATTTTAAAATGACAAAAAAATTAATATACCCTCTTTTATTTACCTTTTTAGGAATTGTATTAACCCTAACTACTGGCTACTTTGCAAAAGTTAATGCTTCACCGGCCCTTGACTGGAATAATAGTGGGGCAAATGATTTCCCTGCGGGATTTAATGACTACTTATCCAATAGCGTTATAGTACCTGTTTCAGGAAGCAATAATGATGTCCTTTTACAAGTTAATATGGCTGACGTTTCAGGCCTTCTAAATATTTCGTACGCAACAATTAATGAAACTACAGGTGCAATAGGAAGCGTAACAACTTCTGCTTTTACATTAGATATGGGCTGTTGTGCTTCCCACAATATTGAATATGTAGAACATACAAATGGGAGTAAATATATTTATGTAAGCGATGGGATATCAACAGATATTGGTAGGATAAGCCTTGATAGTAATGGAATACCGACAGGAACAAACTTATACTCAACTATGCTGACAGAAGCAATACCCGACATGTATATAAAACACTTTGTATTTTCCTCTCTTGACTATCTATATATTATTTATGATAAGTTTTTTGTAGGTGATGATAGATTTGACACTGTTGTACAAAGTTGTGATTTAGATGCTTTAGGAGACGTAACAACATGTTATGAATACTCAAGAATTGATGTAAACCAATTAATTTCCAATTTCTCGGGTTCAGCTTCATATAGCTATATAAATATAGATGGAGAACATTTTATTATTGGTGCAGGAGGATATATTGATGATGGGCTTACAAAAGTAAGTAGTAATAAACTTTTCGCAATAAAAGTCAGTTCTGATGGTTCAATACCGAGTTTTAATTTTGTAGGAGATATTAATCTTAACGGATCTACCAAACCTGCATTAATAGCAAACCTTGATGACCTTTATGTCTCTGGAGGTTACATATATACATATGATTATGGGACAGAAGATGAAACAACTACTGGGATCAATACCACCTCTGTATTCGAGGATTTAAGTTGGGATATAGATAATTCACAACTCTTAGTTACTTCAATAAACCAGACTAACCAAGAAAATATTACCTATGATCCTATCTACTTATTGAAAAATCCAGATCAGATAACAATAGGTGACAATACATTTGTATATCTTAATAACTACGATAATACCTCTTCAAGATACCTTTTATACACTGCCTTAATTAGTAACATTGTAACACCAGAGCCTGATACAACAGGCCCTGTATTTAACTTTACAAGTTCATATAGTGGAACTCATTACTCAGGTGATTTAGGAGTATCTTTTGACTTTACATTCTCAACAACTGATGCAGAAACAGCAATCCAGGTTGTTGAATACCAAATAAATGGTGGTGGATATTCATCACTAACTCCACTTGATGCAGCTTATGGAGGTGAGTTAAGTGAAGATTTTAATTTAACATTACTAACAGAAGATTATGAAGATTTAGGTAATCAAACTATTGATTTTAAAGCTATTGATGATTTAGATAACGAAACAATACAGTCATATACTTTTAGTGTTGAATCAGTTTCTCCAGATTCAACAGACCCAACAATTGCTTTCTCAACTTCACAAACTGGCTTAGTTCCAAGAACATTTAAATTTGCAGGAACTGCAACTGATACAGAAAGTCCTATTGATTACATCGATTGGTATGTAGATGGAGTAAGAGCAGATGGAGTGGGAGCATCGAGCGGAACTTTTGGAGATGATTTAGAAGTTGTGTTTGACCAAAACTTCAGTTTTGATGGAAATGATAAGTTAACTGAAGGTGAACATGTCTTTGGAATATTGGTTGCAGATACAGCAGGAAATGATAACTTTTATGAATTTAATATAGATATTGATAATGGAATACCAGATTGTACTCCAGATTGGACTCCAATGAGTTCTCCTGTATACGATAATGAAGTTTCATATCAAAATATAACGTGTACAGATAATAGATCCCTAACTTCTGCAAATTACAGAATTTATCATGGAACTGCAGGAGAGATAGAGGAAAGTGTTGCAATAACTCTACCTGATGATGGCGTATGGGGAGGAACAACTGAAGCTGTTTCATTTAACTATATATTAAATCCAGCCATCAACTTAGATGGTGGAGTATCAGTTACTTTAAGAGTGATTGATGAAGCAGGAAATATTGGATACGACTATGATTCAGTAGTAGTTGAATACAATGATGATTATGCACCTACTCTATCAATTGATCCTATTACGCCTGACCCAAATACAGATGATCTTCCAAAGTTAACCGGAACTTGTGGAGATATTAGAGCATTTGATACACACACAAATATATCTTTAATTAGATATAGAGTAGATGCTGGAAGTTGGGTAGAAATTGATCCGATTGATGGAGAATATGATTCAACTAACGAAGTATTTTCAGAAGAATTAACAGGATTAAGTGTTGGTGACCATACAGTTGATGTAGAGTGTACTGATGGGAATAGTAATACTGTTGAGGAAAGCGATGAATTTACATTAATACCTATTGATAACAGTGATTTACCAGATGAGTTTAATCATAGTGATACATTTTTAGAACATACATTTCAAGATACTAACTCAACTAGTTTAATCTGGGGTAATGGTCAATTAAGATTAAGGGAGGATATAACAACATCAAGAACACTAATAAATGGTGATTACTTTGGAGAAGAATATGGAGGTGAAACAAATGACTATGATGTAGAGGTTGATTTATTAAATAGTGATTATTTATGGTTCTCAAGACTTGGAAATACTTCAAATGGAAGAGGTCAGATATTAAGGTACCAAATTTCAACAGGAACTACTACCCCACTTGATGTTTTAAGTATAACAGGACAAGATCTTTATGAAATATGGGACTACCAACTTCAAGTGGTTGGAGGTGTACAATATATGTGGATATCGGATTCATATAGATATTTTGTAATTAATTTAAATAATTTAACTGGTATTAACGGAGATCTAGGTACTCCTATGGGAAGAATAGCACCTGATCCAAGAGATAATCTTGGGGCTTACATTGTTACATCTGGTGCTCCTGGAGGTAAAGTTAATATGGTATATATTGATTTAAATGATACATTGTTAAATACAGGGGATGATACCGTAGCTAGAGCTGATACTGATGTTGCAGGATTCACTTCAGCTGATGCACAAGATATTAGATTTAAACCTGAAACAAATTATATATACATATCACACTTTGGAGGCAAGGTATATAAATTTGATGATAACAATACCCCATTAAACTTTGTGGATGACACAATAGATGCATATACAGGATATCTAAATGTATATTCTGGAATGACATTTGATCCTGATGGAAACTTTATCTTTGGAACTGCAGGAAACCAAAATGGAAGGATATTTGTTGTAACAAATGAAAATTCAACACCAATGGATTTAAGTGATGATACATTAGTACAACTTAATGATCCAATTGATATTGAGTTTAACAGTATTTATGGATTACAGTATTTAGAAGGAGTTGATAATGTAGGAGATCAGTTATTTATAACAACAGAAAATGGTACTCCTTACTACATGAACTTTAACAATACCTACACAGATTCATTAGATGATACATTTATTAAATTAGAGATGGCAGGTGGTTGGAGAGGTAGATGGGTAAACACATATATAGCTGATTATGATACTGTTTATGCAAGTGTAAGACATGATGGATTTTACAGAGTTGAGTTAAATAGAGGTTGGGTTGACTCAGGAGAAGCTATTGGAGTACCACAAAGACCTTCTAAAAAATTAATATTAGATAATTTCGTAGCTGATGCAACAGCCGGAAGTCCAATTGCATCTAACACTCAACAAAACTTAGGAAACCCTGTATTTGGTATATTTGATTTAATAGTTCCTAAAGTTAAAGCACAAGCTAGTGGAATCACTTACTCTATTTCAAATGATGATGGTGTAACTTGGACACCAATTTCATTAAACGAGTTACAACAATTAAACCCTAAAGACTATAGAGTTAAGTTTAAGATAGAAATGAGTGAACAAGGAGGTACTACTCCTCTACTTGAAGATTATGTAATTAATTTTGCAGGATATGCAACTCCTGAACAAGCTGAAGAAGCAGTAGCTTTAAGTGCAGTAGCTACTCCGACAAGCGTTAATGTTAGTCAAAACTTTAACTTTACTGTTAATGCATTAGATACTCTAGGATTTTTGCAAAGTGCATACAATGACAATGTAACATTTACTCTATTAAATGCTACAACTAACGAGGTTGTAACTGCATTAAATAGATATAGTGCAAGTTTAACTAATGGTACAGTAACTTTTAGTGATATGAAGATTAATGTTAATGGAGTATACAAGATAAGGGTAAGTGATGGAGTGTTAACAACTACATCAAATAATATAACAGTAACAACACCTGTACCTAGTGCTCCAGTACCTACATTAACCTTTACAGCAGATAAATACATTATCCAAAGAGGTGAAAGCGTAGTATTAACTTGGGCTACTACAAATTTAACTACTGCAACTATAACTCCAACTATTGGAGATGTAGATGTTAATGGAACTTATACAATTGAATTAGACGAAACAACTGAATTTACTATAGTTGGAGAAGGATCATATGGAAATCTAACTGCTAAATTAACAATTGAAGTGGTTGATGAAATAGCGTCTTATCCTGCAGTTGGAAACACATGTAGTATAGAAATTGATTCACCAAGTGATATCTCAGTAAATAAAGGAGATAAAGTTACAATATGGTGGGAAGCAAGTGATTGTGCTGATACTGTTTATATCGATTATTTAGATAATAACGTATCTAGAACAGGAAGTTTTGATATATATCCATTAGGAGATACAACAATTGTTATCACAGCATCTAATGACTTAGATAGCTTAAGTAGAGAGATAAATATAACAGTTGTTGAAAAAACAGTTATCACAGACATACTTGAAGATACCCCATTAGCTATATTAGTAACATTAGTAACAGGTGGAGTTACATTATTACTAACTGCTCTACTAAATTTAATTAATACAGGAGGAGCGAGAATAACCTTTGATACTATTGTTAACCTTTTAAGAGTTATAGGGTTTATACCATTTAAGAAAAGAGCTGGGTTTGTTTATCAAACTCTATCTTCTAAGGGAGTACCATTTGCAACTATGAATTTACTGGTTAATGGTAGGACAGTAACTAGTATTATGACTGACCTAAGTGGTGGTTATTACGAACCATTCTTAGGTAAAGGTGAATACAGTGTTGATGTAAATCATCCAGACCATAGATTCCCAACTGAGTATTCAAGACCTAAAGCCTTAACAATCTTTGATTACTATAAAGGAGAAGATTTAAGAATAAATAGTAATAAAGATAAACAAGCTTTAATAGTGCCATTAGACTTACTAAACGAAGGAAAAGATGGTAATAAATTATCTTGGGCTAGAGTTTCATTGTTTATTAATAGAATTCTAGTATTACTTCAATTAACAATTTATCCTATGGTATTTATCTCAGGATACTTTGCAATAGTCTATCCAAATTTATTAAATATTGTAGTATTTGGAATATACCTTGCATTAGTGTTAATAAAATTGAGTAAATACTTAATGATTCCAACAGTATCTATGAAGATTATTGATAAGGATAGTAATGAGGTATTAGATAATGTATTTGTAGTATTAAGAAAGCAAGGTGAAGTTGTTGCAGTTGAAAAATCAAATTCTAATGGTAAGGTTAAATTCTTTGTACCAGAAGATACATATTCTGTAAGTTTAAATAGAGATGGATATATGACAAATGCAGGATTTGCTGAGGATATTAAGATTACAGCAAATAGAATGAATGGAATATCTGTATTCTATATGAACAAATTTAAGGAATAAAATATAGTTTAGTAGTAGAATAATAATATGGATAAAAGATATTCAAAGTTATTTTCTACTACTCTACTTACACTTATTACATTTACACTTTCATTAATTCTACTAAACGAATTTAATATTATTACTAATGTTAGGGCTTTAAGTATTGATTATGATACATATAACGTTGATATTAATATTAACAAAGACTCTACAATAAATATTACAGAAAAGGTTTCTCATATATTTAATGGAGAAGCACATGGAGCTAGAAGAGATATTCCACTAACCAATAACTACTGTTTAAGCCTATACTCCGGGAATAATGCATTAACCTGTGGTGGTTTTGATTGGTTAAAAGTAATTGGAGGATATGATTTTAATAATAACCCACTACCCTCTAATCAATTTAGATATTATGAGATTTCAGAATCAGGAGAAGATTATGGGAGATTTGAATGGGAACTATGGAGTGAAGGTGAATATGTAACAAATGAAGAGGTTAATTGGATACTTAAATACGATATTTATGGCGGTTTAAAAGAATTTGATGATGGAATATATTTTTATTGGGATTTACTACCAGAAACTAGAAGTGGAATAATAGATAATTCTAAAATTACAATTCAATTACCCCAGGATATTGTTTTTAATAACAATGATTTAGAAATTTATACCTCCTTAAACTATGAAGCTTATGCTAACTCCACAAATTTAATAACAATTAATATGGAGGATGTTTCAGCATATGGACCTATTACTATGAGTTATAGATTTGAAAAAGGAGATATTATTTTGCCTGGAGGTATTAATTACTCTATAACTAATCCACAAGTTAACAATAATATTTATTTAGATAATATATTTTTATCTAATGAGAATACTAATAATTTAAAAAGTATTCCCTCGGGAAATCACGAATTTAAGGTTTCACACTTTGGTTATAAAGACTTTGTTAGTGAATTAAATATTAAAAGTGGAGAAATTAAAAATATTGAGGTATCCCTTGAACCTGAGGCTTGGATGTCTATTTTAATCTTTATAAATAACTCACTTGTTTTAATTGGAGTTGGATTAATGATAATTGTTTTAATTGTAATATTTATAGTTAGATCAAATAAATTAAGAGATCCAATCCTTTATAGAACAATTATTCCTCTATTTACTCCACCTAATAATATAAGACCATATATGTTAGGTTCTCTTAAAGATCAAACTGTAAATAATGTTGATTTAGTTGGAACAATTGTAGATTTAGCATATAGAGGATATTTAAAAATTAAGGTTAAAAACAAAGACTCTAGAGATTTTGAATTAATTAAATTAGATAAAAATACTACTGTATTAGATGAAATAGAATTAAGTATTTTAGATGCCCTATTTGATAACAAGACAGAAGTAAAGAATAAAGATATACAAAAAAGTTTTCCATTTAAATACTCTACTATTACTAATAGTATTTATTCTAAAATGATAAGTGATGGCTATTACAAGAGTTCTCCAAGAACTACAATTGCCGGCTATATATCAATGGGTATCCTACTATTTATTCTAGGAGTAATATTTACTATCTTTTTAAGTGTTGTTATCTCAAATATTATTGGACACTATACAATATTTACATCTACCCTATCCCTAAGTGTTGGAGGTATTGGATTAGTAATATTATCTACACTAATGACTTCTAAAACTAATTTAGGTAAAAGATTAATTAATGAGATTAAAGGCTTTAAAATGTATTTAAATACAGCTGAGAGATTTAGATTACAGAAGTTAGGACCTGATGAGTTTGAAAAATACTTATCATATGCAATTGTATTTGGAATAGAAAAAGAATGGGCTAAAAAGTTTGAAGGTATTTATGAAGGTACTCCAGAGTGGTTTGAAGGTGGAAGTGATATTTACAACGCTATAATTATTAGTAATATCTTAAGAAACTTTAGTAGTACAACTTCAACTTCCCTTCAGTTTAATCAGAGTTACTCAAGTGGATCAGGTTTTGGAGGCAGTGGGGGTTCTTTTGGAGGTTTCTCTGGAGGAGGAGGTGGTGGTGGATCTAGTGGAGGTTGGTAATCTATGAAAATAAATTCATTTGAACATCAAAGAAAAGGAATTTACTATAAAGGTAAATATATTCAGACATATTCATTTGGTGAGGGAGATAATATTGTTTTAGCATTGCCTAGCTTTCCCCAATCAGGGATATATTACTTATGGTTATTAGATAAGATTAAATTTACTAATCTTAAATTTATTACATTTGATCTTCCTGGTTGGAGTGGATATTCCGAGGACTTTTTAGAATATAAGAGTTTTCATCTAGACATATACATTGATATAGCAAAGGAAGTTTTAAATGCCTACAAGATTAAAGAATTTAGTATATTAGGATACTCTTTTGGAGGAGCAATTGGGATAGAGTTAGCATCTGAACTCAAGCATAGAGTAAAATCTATTGTTCTTGTTTCAACTATTATTAATGGTAAAAAAATATCTCTTAGGAATAGAACAAAATTCTTAATAACTATCGCATACTATTTAGGCCTTCACTATAAGATTAAAAGTTACATCCTAAACGTATTTAATGATATTAAAAAGAACCATGACCCTTTAATGCCAAACATTTTATTAAACAATTATAGTGATATGTTAAATAACATTGATGAGAAAATAATAAGTAAATCTGCATATGATTTATTCCATAGTGATTGGACAAAATACCTACTAAACATTCAAGATAAAAAGATAATGATCCTTAATTCTATAGATGAAAAATTGCTATTTAAAAGCCAAGCTAAATATATTAGAAAAATCTTAAAAAATGAAAAGACTATTTACCTGCATGGAACACATGATGATTTTATTCTTAAACCAAATTCCAAGGTTATACAAGAAGTTATAGAATTTTTAAAATAAAAAGACCCCAATTTCTTGGGGTCTTTTAGTTTTAATATATCACAAATCAATATTATTCCTTACCTGTTGCTAATACCTTCTCCATAATATTTCTTGGAACTTCAGCATAGTGACTAGGTTCCATATTAGCTGCTGCTGTACCACTAGTTAAGTTTCTTAAATCTGAAACATAACCAAATAGTTCAGCTAAAGGTGCTTCTGCTAATATTTCTTTAGTCTTACCTCTTTGTAAAAGGTTTTTAATAATACCTCTTTTAGAAGATAAATAACCTGTTACAGCTCCAACATGATCTTCAGGTACATTAATATTTACAGTCATAATAGGTTCAAGTAATACAGGAGTTGAAACTTTCATAGCATTTCTAAAACCATAGTATGCACAAATCTTAAATGTATCTGTATTAGAGTCAACTTCATGGAAAGATCCATCAACAATTTCAACTTCAACATCAACAACAGGATATCCACCTAATGGACCTGTATGTAGAGCATCTTGAACACCTTTATCAATAGCTGGGATATATTCTCTTGGAATAGATCCACCTTTAATACTATCAACAAACTTGTATCCCTCTCCTTGAGCTCTTGGTCTAACAATAAAGTCAATATCAGCATATTGTCCTGCTCCACCACTTTGTTTCTTTAATAACTCTCTATGTTTTCCCTCACTTTTAACAGTCTCTCTATATGCAACCTGTGGTTTACCAACAGCAACTTCTATTCCATATTCTCTTTTTAAAATATCAACCTTAATATCCAAATGTAACTCCCCCATACCTGAGATAATAACTTGACCTGTTTCACTATCAGTTTCTGCTCTAAAGGTTGGATCTTCTGAAACTAATTTACCTAATGCCTCTGATAATTTCTCTTGATCAGATTTAGTCTTAGGTTCAATTGCAAACTTAACAACTGGTTCTGGGAAATCAATACTCTCTAAAGTAATTGGATGAGCATCATCACAAATTGTTTGACCAGTTTTTGTATCTTTAAATCCAACGATAGCTGCAATATCTCCTGCAGTTACTGATTTAACTTCTTCTCTATGATTAGCATGCATCATTAATATTCTACCTACTCTCTCTTTCTTGTTTACACTACTATTAAATACATATGATCCACTCTCTAATTTACCAGAATACACTCTAAAGAAAGCTAAGTTACCAACATGAGGATCAACTGCTAATTTAAATACTAAACCACTAAATGGCTCTGTATCTTCCAATCTTCTGGTCATTAATTCTCCAGTTCTTGGATCTGTTCCTGGAACTTCATCTGTAAATACTTTTTCTTCTCCTGTTTCTTTAATAGCTAAAGTATAGTTTTTATCATGAGGGGAAGGTAAGTATCTACAAACATTATCAAGCATAGCTTGAACACCCTTATTCTTTAGGGATGATCCAGCCATTACAGGGAATAATTTTAAATCTAGGGTAGCTTTTCTAACTCCTGCTTCCAATTCATCACCTGTTATTTCTTCATTTTCTAAATACTTCATAGCAATATCATCATCAACATCTGCTACTAATTCAATTAATTTATTTCTAAATTCAATAGCCTTTTCTTTGTATTCTTCAGGGATAGGAAGAACATCTACCTCTTTACCTTCATCATCGTGATGAATTCTAGCTTCCATTCTAACTAAGTCAATAATCCCCTTAAAATCATTCTCAATTCCTACAGGTAATGATATTGGAGCTGCTTTTTCACTTAAGTGTTCTACAATAGTATCATATGATTTATAGAAGTCTGCTCCAATATTATCTAATTTATTAATGTAACACATTCTTGGAACTCTATATTTTTCTCCTTGGAACCAAACTTTTGAAGATTGAGGTTCTACACCCATCTTTCCATCAAATACTACAATTGCTCCATCTAACACTCTTAAAGATCTCTCTACTTCAGCTGTAAAATCAACGTGTCCTGGTGTATCAATTATATTAATTCTATAAGTATGACCATCTAAATCCCATAATGCTGTAGTTGCAGCTGATTGAATAGTAATACCTCTTTCTCTTTCTTGATCCATAAAGTCCATTTCTGCTGCTCCTTCATGAACTTCTCCAACTTTATGTTTTCTACCTGTAAAGAATAATATTCTTTCTGTAGTAGTAGTTTTTCCTGCATCTACGTGTGCAATGATTCCTATATTTCTATAGTAGGTAGTATTTTTTACTTTCGTGTAATCTATTGTTGATGACATACAATTAATATACTTTTAAAATTTAAATTTCTAGTTCGTGATTATCCCAAAAATTACTCACTTTATCAATTGTTATTATATATATTTTAAGTTCCATTTAATAGTGTGTTAAGTACTAGTTAAAGATATATGTTAAAAATGATTACTTAACTATATAAAAGAAGATAATAGATCCGCAACAAACAAGAAGTAACGACATAATTATTAGTGAACAAGTTAGGGCAAATACTTTTTTCATACCTTAATTATATATTACTTTAAAAATGCTTCAACTAGTAACTTTTCACTTTTAACCTTGTTAATACCCTTAGAATATAAATAGTTTAGCTGATTATCATCTAAGTACCCAATAGTAGCTCCATGGCCCCCTCTAACCTCATTTTCAAGTATCTCTAGGCTTGGTACAACCCTTGCTTTTGATTTATCTCCTACATCTAAACAATCTATCTTTAAATATGTGTCACAGTTCTCTGCTCCTTTATTAATCTTTAATACTACTTCTAAATCTAACAAAGCATTATCAAATACTACAACTCTAATATTTATCCTACTTTTTAAATCTCTTTTATTATGAATAATATATATTTTATTCTTTATTACATCATTACTTTTTAAAACACCTTTAATATTTATTACACTATCAATATCTATTGTGTAACTTTCTTTTAAATTTTTAATATCAATATCTAGATTATCCATAGTTGTATAAGTTATTAGAGTAATTATACTATGGCTTTTAATCTATAACTTCTCTTACTGAGTAATATCTTGAAGCTAGTGCATCTCTAAAAACTATACTGTATACAGGATCATATCTAAATGAAAGGGCAGGTTGAAGTGCATTAGCAGTACTATTTAAGTTTCTATCAAAGTCATTTTGATTAGTTATTGCTCCACCTTTAACAATAAGGCCATCCCATCTATATGTTGGTAAGTATGTTTTTTCAGGTATATCTAGTGTTCCATTTGTTATTAAGAAGGCTTCTACAAAGTCATATCTATGAAAAGATAGTTGTGTTAAGAGTCTATTAATCTTTTGAGGAGTTGTAGGTAATATATTTATATTTCCATTTGATACAAACATACATGCTCCATCTGTACTTCTTGTAAAGTCTGGCTCTATATTAAACCCAGCACTAGAAACAAATATTACTTTTCTATCACAAAGGGTATTTAATGCAAAGCTTGGAATTGCTGTAGGACTAGTGTATTCAATATAGTAGACGGAAGAAGTATTTCCTGTTGTTCCAATTAAAGTATTTAGTAAACTAGAAATACTGTAGTTAGATGGATATTGTATTAGATTTGAAGTTGATACAGGAATATTTATTGTATCTTTGTTAGCTGATAATCTATCTTTAATATATTCATACCAATTGTTTGTCCCTGATCTACTATCTGGTTTTGTTGCTTGGTTATAGTAGTTGTAATCATACATATCTAGTTCTGAAATATTACTACTTGGTAATATTCCATTTCCGCTAGTTACACTAAATGATCCAAATTTATTTGGTATGTTTGATTCAAAAACCCCAACACTTGATTCAATAAGAGTTGTTCCTCCAACTATAGTTATATCTGTTACTCCACCATTTGTAGACATATTTCCTTTATATCCTATCATCCATGGTTTTGGTGCACTTGCACTACTATTGCCATCTTGGATATTACAAGCTAAATCTTCAGCTGCTAAATTTAATGTGTAATTAACTGTTTCCCCACTATAGTTATATGATCTATTAACATAGCCTCCACTTAAAGCACTTATACCAAATCCACCATTTGAAGGATCAGGATATTCTAAAGGTGTTACACCTAATGGATTAATGGTATATCCCCCAGTTTGATCTATTAAAGTAGAGCCTCCATTATCTGCCCATATATATGGATAAATTGCTTTTAATCCACTATTATCACTTGCTCCCCATCTTGCATTAAATGAGTTTCCTGAATAGAGGATATTATCTATACTAACAGTTGGATTTACCATATCAAATTGCCATGTATTAACTTTTGCAAATACTAAATTATCTGTTGCTGTTGCATTATTTGAAATTAAAGTACCACCTACATTAGTTACTCCCATTAGATATATATTATATATTCCACTAGGAAAATTATTTTTAAATTCTATTTCAATATTTCCTGTAGCATTTGATCCAGAAAGAACCATTTTAGTAGTTGTACCAGATCCCCTAACTGTTGCAGTATTTGCACTATTCGTTATATTAGCTCCACCACTTCCTGCAGGAGACCAAGCAAATGTTGTTGTTGTATTTTCGCACTTAACATCAGTGCTTGAATTACAAGTTACTGGTGCACTTGGGTTAATAAATCCAGGTGCGCATGGGGTAGGATTAGATGGTGATGGCGCACTTGCACAATAGTAGTTAGTTGTTCCCCCACTTGAGCTATATGTTTGAGCAGTAGTCTGTGTTATCTTAACTGCAATTGAATTTGAATTTATTGATGCTTGTAGTACTTGTGATGCAGAGGCAGTATTTAAATTTAGGGATGACTGTGGAACAAGTGCTAATTGTATCTCTTGAAATGTATCGCTTTCTATATCGTTAAAACTTGATGTAAAAGATAGTGGATTACTTTTAGTTGTGGATGGACTATCTATTCTTCCAGTTATTCCATAGCCACATAAATCGCCTACCACTCCATTACCTGTTATTGTAGGGGGATTATTTATACTAAAATCCCATATACTACTGTATGCTCCATTACTTCCATTATGGGCCTCTACTCTCCAACAATATGTTTGACCCCAAGTTAAATCAGAAGCAATTATACTAGTTGATGTTGTTGTACCCAAAGAAGTCCAACTTGCATCACAAGATTGATCAAGGTATACATTATATCTATTATTTGCAGGACAACCAGTTCCCCAACTACTTGTTGCATTCCAAGTTAATGTAACGTCATTACTTCCTAAAACAGAGCCATCTGCAGGAGAAGATAATGTAGGAGCTACAGGATTAGTTGCAGTACATGTTTCCCCTCCACCCCCACAACATGCTCCTGCGCCTATAATTACTTCACCAGTACCATCAGATAAACATCTTACTCTATCACAACCATTACACCTTTCTGCGTTAGGAGTACAAGCAGTACCTCCTCCAGTTGGACAACTTGAATCTGTAACACAATTACAGCTCCATGAACCTCCACATGTACCACCACAACCAGGAACTGGAGTACAAGCTCCACCTGTTCCACCCGTTGTACAATTACATATCCTTCTTGTACCCGCAGGACATCCTGCTGCAGCACAACCTTGATCTGATGTACTGCCAGGTGGCCAACAAGCACAAGCCTGAGCACTTACCTTGCTTATTAGAAAAGTTGAAAACAGTATATATAATAATATTACTGTAAATATTATTAATAAGTTTTTAAAGTTAATTTTAAATTTCATAAAGACATACAAAGCTATCAAAATAATTCTGTTCCGAACTACCTAGTTTAATATATTTACAACTATTATTTACAACATACTCTCTACCATTTTGCATTACTAAGCTAAACAACATTTTTATATCATCAAAGCTCCCTGTATAATTATCTGAACTAAGAACAAAACTACTACCTTCTAATACAATATAAAGTTTCTCATCTTCAAAATAAAGTATTTTATCCTCTAATTTAAAAATATAATCTACACTATAATCTTTAACCGATTCATTCGTAGGGTATGTAGAATATATTATAAAAATAGAACCAAGCGCTAGGATTAAGCTAATAATATTTATTAAAATATATAATTTCATAACACTATACTTTCAATTATAAGATCTTGGCTATTCACTTCTCTATAGTAACTTACATAACCTGATTTATTTACTCCTTGAATTAAGGTTTGATTAGTTCCTGGCAATATATTTCCTAAACTATCTGTATAATAAACTGCAGAATTAGGAATTTTAAACTCAGTAAAAAAAGTAGTATCGTCTTTGAAAAATTCAACCTTGTAACCACTTTCACTATTAACAATAGATTTAATTAGTAGATTCTCTTTCTTTGAGAATCGAATGGACTCAATATTTTGGTTTTCAGGAGTAAGCCAGAAGTCATTTCTCCATTCAGTCCCCCAATATCTCTCGTTTGCAGAGTACTGAATATATGAATATAGAAAAAAAAGAAATGTTACTACAAAAACTACAAATGTGAGTACCTTATAAAAAGCTTTCAATTCAAACTATATAACCTAAATCATTTTAGAGATATAGTATAAATAAAGCAATAAAATCAAATATTTACTCCCTTTAATGTATAACTTGTCCTATGAATATCACAATAACCTAAAGTATTTATAGCCTCTAAATGTTTAGATGTCCCATACCCTTTATGTTTACCAAAGCCATATCCTGGGTAATTAATATCTAATTCTTGCATTAAATTATCTCTAAATACTTTAGCAAGTATAGAGGCAATAGCTATAGAATAATATGTAGAATCTCCTTTAATAAATTTAAATGAATTACTAGAGAACTTAGATTTAAACTGACCATCAATTAAAAATATACAATTATCTTTTCCTAATTTGTTATTAAACTCAGTAACTGCATTTTGTATTAAATTTTCAATAGTTTTACCAATACCCTTTAAATTAATATCACCTACTTCTCCTAGATATATTTTAAAATTACTATCAATTAAACTCTCACTAACTTTTAATCTTTGTTTAAGAGTTAGTTTTTTAGAATCATTTACTCCATTTAATATATTAGAGTCTTTATTAAAAACATATACACCAATAGCTGTTGGTCCTGCCCAACATCCTCTACCCACTTCATCTATACCAATAATATATTTATATCCTTTATTTAATAACGAGAGTTCATAATCAGGATAAAGAAAGCTTTTCATATAGATATATTATCACTAATTAAAATATATCTATGAGAATATTTTGTAAGAACTTTGAAATAAAATCTTATCGTGCATGATAATAATTTCAAAAAATTTAAACTAAACTCAAAAAAGTTCTACTACTCATTAGATAAAATATATTCACCTGCACTTAATGATTATGTATATTTTACCTCTAATGGATTTCACCACCTTATATACATCTCATCTTCATCCAAAAGACCACGAAATCACAAAGAACAATATCTTAAGCTTTGGTGTTTAAATTATGTACCTTTTGTTATTCAAAACGCATACAAGGTAAGCCAGACAAGGACTTATGTAAACTTTGATAGGAATGGATCCTCATTTGATGTACTTATCTATGAACTTCAAGCGATAATTAATACTCAATTGATAATAAAAGTATTGGTGAAAAAGTCTGGGAATGGGCAACTAAAGTTCTTAAGTACAATGCCAATTAGAAAAAACAAAAAGGCGTTATAAACGCCTTTTTTTATCTAATGTCTCAGTTAAACACTTATGTTTCTGATGAACGGCTTTCGCACCATTAGATATATAAATATTATCATTAGAAACTCTTTAAAGTCAATTACTTAAGGAAATTTATTCGCTAGCCTCACTAACTTCTGAAGTTACATTTGTATCAATAACCTCTTCTGGAATAACTTCTTCAACAATATCTGAAGATGAATATTCACTAGTATTTTCAACAAGAGAAGCTTTACCTTTTTTAATTCTCATAGCATTCTTACCTACTCTATCTCTCATGAAATATAGTTTAGCTCTTCTAGAATCTTCAATTTTAATAACTTTAATTAATCCAACCTTTGGAGAATAAATTGGTAATTTCTTTTCAACACCAACACCATTAGATATCTTTCTAACAGTAATCATTTTATTTGCACCTCTACCATTAATTGCAATAATTAATCCTGTAAACTTCTGTATTCTAGATTTACTACCCTCAGTAATAATTGTATCTACAGTAACAGTATATCCCCTCTTAATTTCAGGAATATTTTTAGTAATTAATTTTTTATCTATTTGTTTTAAAATCTCTTGACTCATCTTTAATATTTCAATCGTGTAATTATAGCAAAGAAAAGAAAAATTAAAAGCTAAAACCACTAAAATATATATTTAGGACTTAATACATCAATATTTAAAATATTACCAACCCCTAAATTAATAATTTCATTACTATTTTGTGCATAAGAAACTGCATTGAGGTTAGTATGTTTATTAATTTTATACAATGAATAAAATCCCCCCTCCTTTTTTATGTATAAAAAGTTTTCATTAACCTTAAATATCTCCCCTATTTCCCCCAACACTAATGATTTATTTATTAGGGTTTCACTATTAGTTCCTAAATTATATGAATATATACCAGCATCAATATTAGCTGTGTTTATTGAATTTAAGTTATATATATATTTTAAATATGTAAAAGTATTATCTTTATAGAATAAATTAGAGATAATAGAATCACTTTTAAAAACAGATAAATTACTTATTAAATTAACTACTTCACTACTATTATTACTTAGTTCTAAAGAATAAAGACTATCACTTGAATTATATTTAATATCACTACAATCTATATCATTTTCAACTTTATTAACTATATTTATTGATCTACAACTTAAAATATTATCCTTATCTACTAAATAGCTCTTATTATCTGCAGTAACTGATTTAAGCGTTTTTAAATATATATATTGATTATCTAAATTAATAAAACTATCTGAAGTGTTTATAGATGTATAAAGTTTTTTAGAATTAAATTCAGAATCTAAGTAATATATTTCAAAAGTATCATCTGTTATAACGGAGTAATATAGTGTTTTATCCTCAACATTATAAAAATAGTTATCTATAGTTTTATCAATTGAGATCTCTACTAAAAGCGTTATATCCTTAAAATCACTATAATATATACCCTTAGCATAACTATTATTATTAAATATTGAGCTAATTGTTGAGTTAGTTAAAGTAAATATTAAATTAGAACTATCATAAATTGTTAAATTAGAAGTATCCCTAGGTAGTGTTAACAAATTAGTAACTTTTAAATCTTT
>JBGSZB010000007.1:0-14735 GCA_041750555.1 Candidatus Dojkabacteria bacterium
TCTGTTCATGACTCGTTACTCCCCAAAAGAATATTATTAATACATAGATAAGAAATATTAAAGGAAGTAATAATAAAGTTTTTAAAGTATTACTAAACTTACTTTTAATCTCTTTAATCTTAATATTTGATTCACTTATTAAAGTACCACTTAACCATAGAGATAATCCAATCCCGAATATTCCTCCTGTTAGAAATCTTGTTAAATTAGTACTCAAATAGATAATGCTTGAGCTATCAGAAGTTAAAGATAAACCTAATATAGTAAATACTGTTTGTATACCACCATCTAATGCTATTGGTATTACAAATGGAATAACCCAATACCATTTAATTGGTTTTATCCTACCTAATCTAATTAATATTGCAGCAATTAATATTCCAATCCAAATACCTGTATCTCTACTACACCATGCATATTGATAATCAAATAGATAAAAGGATCTATGTGCAAATTGATGACAAAAGAAACTATATACAAAATATATTAATTTAGAAATATTAGTTAACCCTAAATGTAGTGTAATAGGGGCTAGAATAGGAAGGGAAACTATAAAACTTAAGAATATTAAATACCAGTTATATATTTGTTTATACCATTTATTCATTTAAGTAGTTTCAATCAAAAATATTACCATAAATGAAAATTATATTCTTAAATTTTAGTAGAACTTCTAAAAATATCAGACATTATCTCCTCGAGGGGAACTGGTAATATATCTATATCAATTAGGTGAACATTGGCGACAGTCTCGGCTAAAATCTTTGGCATATCCTCTTTCCTCACCCTATAAGTTAATGCGTTACTCTTCCTTTCAATTAACTCACCCTTAACACTTAATTCTACATTTTCAGAATTCATAATAAATTTAATATATTTATACGTACTGTACTTTTGAATTAATTTATTTATAGAATTATCATAAACCTTTACACCATTGTTAATAACTATAACCCTGTCACAAACTCTCTCAATATCATCCATATCATGGCTTGTTAAAAGTATAGTTACACCACTTTTCTGAATCTCTCTTAAAAACCCTCTAATTTTCTGTTTAGAACTAATATCTAACCCTATAGTAGGCTCATCTAAGAATAATACTTCAGGTTTGTGAATTAATGATCCAATTAGTTCCATCTTCATTCTCTCCCCTAAAGAAAGTCTTCTAATTTGAGTATTTAAAAAATTCTTAGCATCAAGTAATGTAGCTAATTCATCAACTCTTTTTTCAAATTCATTACTTGGAATCTTGTAAATATATTTTAAAAGTTCAAAACTTTGATTAGCAGTTAAATCCCAGTTTAATCCAGCTTTATTCCCCATTACTAAACCAATACGAGTTAACATCTCTTTGTTTCTTTCGAATGGAACAAAACCTAAAACCTTTACCTCACCTGAGGTAGGATATATTAAACCAGTTAACATTTTAATAGTTGTAGTTTTACCAGCTCCATTAGGTCCTAAAAAAGCCACTGATTCTCCTTTGGAAATATCAAATGAAATATTTTTAACAGCATCAACTACCTCTACTTGAGGTTTAAATAAATCTTTAAAAAAGCTTACTTTAATATTTCTTCTAAAAGACTTTCTTAAGTTTTTTACACTTACAATTTTATTCATAATAATTTTTTAAAATTTAAATTAACTACTAGCTGAAGTATAGTTTTTTAAAGCAATTCTCCATAATATTGATCTTAAAACAAAAAATATTATCAAAACAAAAAAACTAACTCCTAAAGCTGTTAGTGCATCTGATTTTCCTAATGCTACTGAAGTAGCTAATGCTGATGGTATTATTCCCGGAATTAAAAAAATAAAGGTAAATTTTAAAAAGCTAGGAATTCCTTCAAATGGAACAGTAGCTCCCGATGCAAACCAAGAATCTTGCGCAACGTTAAAAAGTTGTTTGCTTTCCCCTATCCAAAATACAGGTAATGCACAAATAGTTAGGAATGCTTGCGCAATTAACATACCTAGAATTAAAATTAATATACCAAGCATTAAACTTGTTATACTGAGATTTAATTCACTCCAATTAATAATAAATATAACTGCAAGAAGTGGTGGCAACATATCTCTAGTCATTGAATAAACTCTAATTTTTGAAAAAGATGTATAAAATAATGATGATACAGGTTTAGTTAGTATTAAATCTAAATTCCCACTATTAACAGACTCTATTAACTTAGAGATATTATCGTTAATTATAAAAAAGGTATAAGCAGTAACTTGACTTAAAAGAAAGAAAAAATTCATTTCATTTAATGAATACCCAGCGACAGTATCTACATTTGAAAAAATTACATCAATAAATACTAAATATGTAATAGTATAAAAAAAGGTTGAAAATACACTAACTAAATTACCAATTCTATACGCAGTTTCTGTTTGAAACGTATATTTAATATTAGCTAATAAAATTTTTGTATTATCAAATACCGACTGCATCATATCTTCTTAATGAAAATTTCCAAAAATAAAATGACAAAATGTTTAAAACAATAGCCCAAATTAATGAAATAATTAAAAATTTAAAAAATTCCAAGTTAGGCTCATTAAATCTAAATGCAATAGTTGGTAAATAAATCATTGTTGAAAAAGGTAAAACTTCAACTATACTTTTTAAATTAATTGGGAAATATTTTAAAGGTATATATAATCCACCTAATAAACTTTTAATATGATTAATTGTACTTCTGAAACCATCTCCGTCAGGAACATAGAAAAATATAGCAGATTCAAATATATTAAACGCATATGAGACACAAAATCCAACTATCATAAAGAGTATCCCTGAAAAGACTGCAAATATACTTAGTGGTGGATTTATTATTAACCCTAATACAATAAACAATATTGATAATATATATCCAAAGTAGCTTTTACCTATGGCTATTGCTAGTGTATATAGAGCTGGATTTACAGGCTTAATTAACAAAGAATTTAAATTACCTTGTTTAATCATTTGTTTTCCTAAAATAGAACTGAAATCTCCCCACCTTGCCATTAATATTTGATTTACTCCTGAAGCAATAAGGTAATATGAAATAATTTCTTTCATATCAATTTCAATTTCAGATGATTGTGAAATTACATACCACAATAAAACAAAGAAAATAGGTGTAATTACTTTCTTTAATACATGAGCAATCATTTCAGATTTATACTGAAAAAATATTAAAGAATTGTTTTGTATTATTTTAAAATATAGGTACATATATCCTAAATATATTATTGATAAAAGAACAAGTGAGACCAATGCCTTAAACTCATGGGGACACGGAATTGTATTATAGGATAATTAGGATGTCAATGTATTGCAATACAAATTATCTCCTCCTCTCTAAATACTTAATTAATAAATATACTGCAGGAGTAAAGAAAAGTGCAGATATTAAAGTATTTACAATTTGAATAAAAAACTTACCTAAGCCATCACTACCATTTAAAGATATTGGGAATCCATTAATAAAAGAAGATTTAAAAGTTTCAAAAAATCCAAAATTTAATATGAAAGCTATAACTAATGCAATAACAGCTGAAAAGATAAAGTAATTTTTAACATCAACTCTCATAAAACTTTTAAATATTTAATATCTTTAATTTTAAAGAAAGAATACTTTAAAAACAATAGTTACTTAATAAGACCTACTAATTCTTTAAATATATTTTCTACATTATTCTCCCAAGTATACTTATTAACAACCTCTAATGCCTCTACAACATTCTTATTTACCTGACTCACATTATTTATATATTCAATAACATCTTTTGAATCTTCATCTAAATTATTTAAATTTAATAACAATGCTTTCTTTTGAGTAACTTCAGGATATGACGATTTATTTGAAGCAATAATTGGTATTTCACAAGCCATAGCTTGAGCTAAACCAAATCCAAAACCTTCATAACTTGATAAATTAATGTAATAACTGGATTTAGATAAAAGAATAATTAAATCTCTATCAACTATTCTTCCTGTAGTTACTAAATTATTTAATACATTGTATTTTTTAGCCAATTTAAGTAACTTCTCTCCTGCTGAAGTTTTTGCTTTAATTTCATTACCTATACCTCTGTTAAAATCTCCTCCAACAATAGTTAGGTAATATGTATTTAAATTTTTATCAATATTTTGAAAGATGTAAAGTAACTCATTAATTCCTTTATTAGCTTCAACTCCTGAATCATAAAAGAAATACTTTTTATCTTTAAGATTATATAGCTCTAACACTTGATCTATTAAATCTTTATCGTATTCATTTTCAATATGTGATTTATAAAAGTCTTCACTAATGCCTAAATGATAAGCTTTAACTTTTTTAGAATTAACACCTTTAATAGACTCTATCTCTTTTTTAGAGAAATCACTTATAGTTATAACTAAATCACTATATTTAACCCCTTCCCACATTTTTTTATAGAATCTTCTTTTAATTATGTTTCTTAAAAAACCATTATTAGAATATTTACAAGTTTTAAGAGGTATAACGTCATAACAAATAACAGCTGTTTTACATTTAACTTTAATATCTTTATTTATCTTAGGGTTTGATGGTAATCCTCTTTCAAAGTGTATAGCAAAATATAATTCAGGTTTAATATCATTAATTAATGGAACATATTGATTTTCCCATCTTTTAATATTTCTAACTCCAGATGGAACAACTTCCCCTAATGTATGAAATTTAATAAGTTTTGCATATTCATCTATACTAAACTGAGAAAAACCAATATCAATTAAATTACTTTCTAAGTTTTTAAAACCTATTAAATTAACTTCAATTCCCTCCGTTAATAAAAGTGGAATAAGTTTTAATAATATCTCTCTTCCAGTTCTTCCTATACCTCTTTTAGAGTATTGATCAAAAAGAGATGTTGTATCTACTAAAATCTTTTTTCTTTCTTTATTTGCCATTAGTTAATAATAACAATGAAACTAATTATAGTCCACACTGTACTTTATATCTATGTAAACCTTATAAATGCAAAAAATATAGTTTTTAATGTAATTAAAATATTTATTTCGCTAATTCATCAATTGGAATTTTAGAAGCTAAATCAATTATCCAATCCATTGAAGTATCATAATTACTTAATGTAATTACTCCACTTTTAAACTCTAATACTTTATCTCTATCTAGTACAAAGTTTAGTGAATAAGTTTCTCCCTTGTAATGTATTTTAATTTCATACTTCTCACCCCAAGATTTTCCTGCATGTTTTTGAATTAAAAGCTTGTATTTACCATCTGTGTTGTAGTTAATTGTACTAGGTAATGTATAACTAACACTTAAATCATCTCTTAAGATTGGATCTGATTCCTGAAATCTTCTATGATCAAATTGAATAATATTATCACTTACCTGTTTATCCATTAAGCTATCGTGGTAATACTCTGGGAAATAACCAACATAACCTGATTTTTGATAACCATCTGAATCAAAACTTAAAACACCAGTTGGAGCCATAATTCTTACCCATGCTCTATAACTAAATGCAAGGGTTGGAGAATATTGTTTATCTAATCCATCTTCATATACTTTAGTTTGTAACCATTTAATATATACATTTTTATCTATACTTCCATCATCATTAATATATACATCTTGAGTTACTTCATCTCTAATAAATTTGTTTAATTTTAAACTACAATTTTGAGCCTCATTTAAATGAAAATAGTCTCCTTCAAAGTCTTTAACTACTCTACCTGACATTCCGTATTCATCTAGATAAGCTTGCATTTCACTATTCTCTAATGAATTAATTGCTATATCTCTTGATTGAAAAGATTTAATAACTGTAGCTAAAACATCAGGTAATTTCTCCAAAGGTAAATCTAAAAATTTCTCTTTAGCAGAGTTAGCTATTATCTTAATAATATCTTTTCTAATATCATCTGGAATATTTTTATCAGTTTCACCTTTAATAAAATCATATAAACCTTCTGCATCAACTTCACCATAGCCCTCTACTTCAAGGGGTTGTATCAACTTTATTAAATTAGTAGCAAAAGTTAAGTTTAGAGTTAAAACATAATCATACTCAGGATATTTCTCAGGGAAATATGGTTGAACAATATCGTAATAATCTTTAACCATTGTACTTGTTAAATGAAGATCAGGATAAATACCTGCATCTTGAACTCTTAACTCTGCAGCACCACAACCTAAATTCATTAATGTTAATTGTCCATATATATTTAAATACGGCATAGGTAGCCCAACATCCCATAAGTCATACTGCATATTCCACATATCACTTAAAAATATATCATCTCCAAACTCCCCATCCTTTAAACTCATATATCCATATGCAGTTAATAATCCACCACTAGATCTCATTTCTGTTTCATTTTGAAGAATAAGTAAGTATCTAGATTCTTTGTTTGATCCAACTAAATCAGGTAAATTCTTTAAAAAGTCTACAACCTTTTTAGAAGTCTTTGGAAACTCTTCACTAACATTAATTAAAGATTCATAACTAGCTTTTAAATTATATCCCCCTACATCTGGTAAATAGTTTGGATCTAAATCTTTAAAATCATCTAATATATCAATAATATCTGGTTCAATATCGTTATATAACTTTAAATATCTAGTCATCTCTTTTAATATTAGGGTTAATGCTCCATCTTTTTCATCACTATCCCTAACTTCAATTAACCCTTCACTATCTACTTTAAAACCACTTAGGGCTAATACCTCTTTAAACTCAGGTAAAGTATTACTAGTTAAATCCTGTAGCTTTCTAATTGTTTGTTTAGCTACTTTAAAGTTGTTATAGTAACCCTTAGTTGCATCTAATGTAGCTAAAAAATCAAATTTACTTAGTTCCTGATCCACATTATCTAGTTCAGAATTTATAGTATTAAAATATCCGTCAATATTACTTAAATCTTTATCTTCAAAATCTTTTAATAGATTTACACCTTGTTCTTCAATAATATTAAATGAATTTGAAATTCTTTGAGCTGGAGTAATTACAAATACTAGAGCAAGTCCTGCTACTACTAAAATTAGTGAAACTACTATTAAAAATATAACTAGGGGTAATTTAAGTTTTCTCTTCTCTCTTAACTCTATATGTTCAACATCATCCTTTTTCACTTCTAAATTATTATTAATTTCATTAGGATCTATTGTTACCTCTTCAATCGTATCAATAGGCACTCCTTTTTTAGAAAATATAAATTTAGTCATTAAACTAGTATAAAATTAACTCTAAAAGTATATCATTTTAAAAAGAAGAAGTTTCTATAAATCTCCACCTCTTTAATGTAAGATATTAGGTAGTTATATTACAAATATTTGGAAAGAGCTGATAAGTTAAAATTAATAAAAAAGATAGTTATAGGTATTTTAATATCTATCTTTGCATTACTTCTACTATTAATACTTCTCTATTTTACAAATCTAGATACAATTATTTTATCTCCTAAATTAAATGGAGTTGTTAGGGATTCAATTACTTTAAGAACAATAGAGAATGTAGAGATATATTTAAATGAAGTTAAATATACTTCTAATGAGAATGGAGAGTTTAGTATTCCAATAAACACTTATTCTAATTTAGATTTCTCATTTTTAAAGGAAAGCTATAATACTCTACAACAAGAGATTAATATTAATAAATCATTTTTAACTAATAGTTATTCTATTGAAGTTTTTTTAATTCCAAGTGAGAGAGGAATTATTACTGGTAAATTTATTACCGATATTGAAGGATATAACTTTGCTGGAGATAAATTATCAATTAATTCTTTTAATTATCCAATATCTTTAGATGGTTCTTTTAAGATAAGTAATGTTAGTGAAGGTGAAGTCTCATTTCTTTTTGAATCTCCTAACTTTCTAGATATTGAAAAAGAGATAACAATAAAACCAACTGATAATGTTTTAGAGGATATTAATCTTGTAGAGGCATCTGATATTGTTGGACAATTTAAGGATTGGGTAAATGAAACTACAACTATTAAAGCTAATATTCAGGTAAGTGAGGTTAGTGAAAATTTAATTAGTGTATCAAATAGTGGAGAATTTAGAGTAAAAGATTTAGTTCCCGAAAAAGATTATGAAATTAGAGTAACTCACCCTTCATATTTAACTCGTGATTACAAATTAACAACCAAAAGAGGTAATAACGAGATATTAGATTTAAAAATGGTTGCTAATGATTTTTATGGTATTTATACACAAAGAGTAAATAGTAAACTTCAAATTTTAAAAAGTGATTTAGATGGAGAGAATGAAACTGTATTAACTAATATTAGTTCTTTAAGTCCTCAATTTCTTTTATTAGAAGATAATTTAATATATTTTCAAGATGATTATGAAAATATTAGAGGTTTATCTTCTAGTTTAGATCTTTTATACACCATCGATATATCAAACCCAAATTATGATATTAATAGAATTACAACTAATACTTCGGAATTAACTGAAATTTATTCATATCCCCTAAGAAATGTTTTAGTAAATTTTTATGAAGATAGAGCTTCTAAAGATAGAAAGTACTATATCGCTTTAAACAACTTAGATGGTAGTAATCCCCTACTTGTTAATTCATTAGAGGCTGTTGAATATCAACAGGTTTTACCTTCACTTAATGGGGATATTGTTTATTACACAGTAGTTGAAAATGATAGTGAGTTGTATAAGCTGTATAAATTCACTAAAGAAAGTAATTCTAATGAATTAATATTTAGTGAAGGTAATATCTCTCTTTATGATTTAAGCTTAGATGGTGAATATTTAATATATTCTAAATTAAATTCTATTACTGAATTTAATGATTTATACATTTATGAAACTTCATCAAGGTCAAATCGGTTAATTATGCAGAATCATAATGGGTTTGATTATCAATTTGATGTTGATAACAATGATGTAGTATATTTTTATTCTCAAAGAGATGGTAGAGAGAATATATATAAATACACATATTCAAATAATTCAACTGATAGAGTTACTTTCTTAGATTTAGATGAATCTTTTAGTGATATATATATTAATAACAGATATATATTTTATGTATTAGAAGATAGGGGTATATATGTTTTAGATAAATATATTCCTAAGAACTATAAGTTAGTTAAGGCTTTTGATTAAGTGTTTACTTAGTGCTTTAACCATGTAATGGCTCAGTCTTAATTGAACAAATGATATAATCCTATAATGAATAAAGATAGATTTCCAATATTTAAAACTTATCCAGAATTAGTCTACTTGGATAACGCTGCTACAACTCAAAAACCTGATGTGGTTATACAATCTTTAATAGATTTTTATACTAAATATAATTCAAATGTACATAGAGGTAACTACCCTCTTTCAGAGAAAGCTACAGAACTTTATGAAGAAGCTAGAAGTAAAGTTTCAAAATTTATTAATTCAGAAACAAAGGAAATAGTATTTAACAGTGGTACAACAGATGGCATGAACTTTTTAGCTAGTTCTCTATCTAGAACTGGTTTAGGGTATAACAGTGTATTAATAAGTGATACTGATCATCATTCAAGTATACTACCTTGGATTAATAGTCATAAATACAATGTTTCATATATATCTGAGAATATTGCTGAGAATAAAACATATGATATTGTTGTAGCAACCCTCGTTAGTAATGTAACAGGAAATATTTTAAATATCTCTGATTTAAGAAATAGATTTCAACCTAAAATATTAATACTAGATGTAGCTCAAGGAGTTTCACATATGGATATTGATGTTAAGAAGTTAAATGCTGACTTTATTGTCTTTTCAGGGCATAAAATGTATGGACCAATGGGAGTTGGAGTTCTATGGGGTAAGATTAATCATTTAGAAAAGTTAGAACCATTTAGAGTTGGAGGTGGAATGATTAACGAAATAAAAAAAGATAAACAAACTTGGGCTAATGTTCCTGAAAGATTTGAAGCAGGTACTCCAAGTGTTGCAGATGTTTTTGGTTTAGGAGTCTCAATTGATTTTATTAACTCAATTGGAATTAAAAATATTAAAGAGCATGAAAAAAAGTTAAGTGAACATTTATACAATAGATTGTTGGAATTAAAAGATATTAATATTTATCATTCACCTAGTAATTCTTTAGGAGTTATGAGTTTTTCACATAATAAAATACATGCACATGATATTGCTTATGAATTAGGTAAAAGAAATATATGTGTAAGAGCTGGTCATCACTGTACTCAAATGTTTCATAGAGATATTTTAAATATTCCTGCATCTAGTAGAATTAGTTTAGGGATGTATAACTCTTTAGAAGATATTGATGTGTTAATAGAAAATTTAAAGAATATCTTAGATAGATATACTAATTAATACTCACTTAAATGCCAGTATCCTGTTTTTAAACCTACACCGCAGTTAGTAGTTTCACAGATAATTACGTATAGAGCACCGTAATAGTCAACACCTTTAAATAGATAACCATCATGAGCTGCATAGATTGGAGCATTCCAAGCATTACCAACCAAATCTATACCTGAATGGAAATCACAATATGGAGTACCGTTCCATGTATAACATCTATTTCCATAACCACTAGTAAAATACATAACAGGGTTTACAGGCCAATCAATACTACCATTACCACCACATACCCCTCCTGCTAAATAGTTACAAGGATTGTAGTATGCATTATTTATTTGAACAGAAAAATGTAAATGAGCTCCAGTAGCCCACCCTGTTGCTCCTTGTCTACCAATATATTTCCCGGATAAAACATACTCACCCTGACCAACTGGAGTAAAACTATTAAATATCTCTTGTCTAACTCTTTCAGCTTCAGCATTCTTTCTAATCTCTTCCTGGCTAAAAGCTGCAATCTGATTTTGAGTAGAATTATTTAAATTAACTAAAGCATTAACCTCTTGTAAATATGCAGCAATTTTAATATCTACTTCCTCTTTCTTTTTAGATAAATCCTCTTGTTTAACTTCTACAATATCCTTATCTCTAGCAATCTCAATTAAATCTTCATTTAAACTCTCTTTTTTAATATTTAATAAATTCTTTAATTCAGCTAACCTTATTAACAAATCATTAGTATCAGATTGAATTAACTCTTTATACTGAGAATCTTTAAAATACATATTAATATCACTTATTACAAAAACAGTAGTTCCAGGATCTGTATTCCCATAAATTCTATAGTTCATATATCCATTCTTAATTCTAAGAATAGATTTCTTATCTAAATCTTTAATATTAGATTCACTTTGTTTAATTTCTTTTTGTTTTTGAGCAATCTCCTCTTCTAATATTTGAATACTAATTTCTAACTGCTGTATCTCTAATGTTGTTTGTTCAATATCTTTATTGTATAACTCTACCTCACCATAAAGAGCTGATAATTGTGAGTTATATCCTGATATTAAGTAGTTATTAGAATCTAATTGACTCTGGAGATTATTCTTTTGATTTTTAATAGCATTAATCTCAGCTTCTAATTGGGATAACTGTTCTTCAAGAGTTCCACCAACATTTAATTCAAAATCATCTTCATGTGCATAAGTTATAGAGGGAGTATATATTCCTGATAATACATTTAGCGCTAGAAGAATTGTTATCAATACTCTTTTAATCATAAGACCTTAATATTCTAAACTCTATTAATATTCTCTACAAGTACTTTACCATATATAACCTTCCAAGTCTTTACAGAATAAGTGTTATTAATTTATAAATAATTCTCTTGACAACGCATACCCCCTAGGGGTATATTTAATCCATGGATGATTGTTTAGAAATTAAAAAAAAGTTTAATAGAATAAGAGGTCAACTAGAAGGAGTTGGAAGAATGATTGATGATAGGCGAGATAAGATAGAAATTATCCAACAAATTAGTGCTGTAAGAAATGCTCTATCCAGTTTAGGTGTAGAACTTTTAAAAGAGGAATCTAATAGTTGTTTTACTAATAGGGATAGAGATGATCAAATTAAAAAATTTGAAGAATTAGTAGCTAATTTTTTTAAGTTAAATTAAACTTCATTGTTATTTAATTTAGATTTTATTATTTATTTTTTATACTTTATTTATGAACGATACAAATACTCATAGTGCTAACTTAAAAGAAGTTAATTCACAAGAATATAGAGAAGCTATTAAAAGTGGATATACATTCGTAGATTACTGGGCAGAATGGTGTGGTCCATGTAGAATGGTTGCACCAACAATAGATAAATTAGCTGATGAATGGATGGGTAAAATTAAATTCTTGAAAGTTAATATTGATGAAAACCCAGATGTTGCTCAAGAATTAATGATAATGAGTATTCCCCACTTTATACTTTTTAAAGATGGAGAGATTGTTAATAGATTTACATATGGTGCTGCCCCTAAACATGTATTTGATGCTTTTATTAAAGATAACTATACTGAAGAAGTAGTTAATAATAGTCAAGATTTAAAAGCAGCTTAATATATTTTAAAAGGTATTAATATTTAATTATGGAAGATAAAATTTTAGATGTAGTGATTATTGGTTCAGGTCCTGCAGGATTAACTAGTGCAATATATACTTCTAGAGCTAGATTAAATCCAGTTGTTTTGGCTGGAATGAAGTATGGTGGTCAATTAATGAATACTACTGTTATTGAAAATTATCCGGGATTTGAACATGGTATTGATGGACCAATGCTTATGGATCAAATGATTAAACAATCAGAAAACTTTGGTTCTAAAATTGTTTATCAAGATGCAATTAAAGTAGAAGATAAGGGTGAATACAAATTAATTACATTAAGTGATAACTCTACTCTAAAATCAAAAGCTGTAATTATTGCAACAGGAGCTACTCCTAAAAGATTAAATATTCCAGGGGAAGATGAATTTTATGGTAGAGGTGTTTCAACTTGTGCTACATGTGATGGTGCTCTTTTTAGAGATAAGGTTATTGCAGTAGTAGGTGGTGGAGATAGTGCAATGGAAGAAGCTTCATTTTTAACTAGATTTGCTTCAAAAATATATTTAATTCATAGAAAAAATGAATTTAGAGCTAGTAAAATTATGGCTGAAAGAGTTTTAAATAATCCTAAAGTTGAAGTGCTATACAATACTGAAGTTCGTGAAGTTATTGGAGATCAAGTTGTTAATTCTTTAAAGATCTTTAATAACGTAGATAATACTGAAAAAACTTTAGAAGTTAGTGGTATGTTTTTAGCTATAGGGCATATTCCTGTAACAGAATTTGTTAAAGGATTAGTTGAGTTAGATGATAATGGATATATTAAAGCTACTAAAAGTGTTTTTAGTTCAATTGAGGGTATATTTGTAGCAGGAGATGTTGAAGACACTAGGTATAGGCAAGCAATTACTGCAGCAGGAGCAGGTTGTAAGGCAGCTATTGAAGTGCAAAAGTGGTTAGAAGAAAAACATTAACCAATTAAAACCCAATGATATAATTTATGTTATGTCAACAAAAGCTCTTGATGATCCAATTTTAACTTCACATCTATCTACACTAGTAGATCAATTAGATGCAGATTTTAAAAGTTATTTCCTTGTTTCCTCAAGATTAGAGCTTCATGATGAGCAAAAAAGATACCTTGAGAGGATTATTAACTCAAATGAATTGGATATCTCTAGTAAAATAAATATTGTCCAAGGTTTAATTGCCCTACAGAAAAAAGCTTACGAGTATGGATTTGAATCAATTTCATATGTTTACAGAAGTGAGAAAACCCCTACTGAAGAAGAAATAAATAGATATATAAAAAAGGTTGAAGGATATATTGAATTAAAAGAAAAAAATAAAAATCGGATATTAAGTATAGTTAATGAAATACTAGAGAATAATATAGATATTAATCATAATACAAATCTTTATAAAGCAATTAGAGAATTAATTAAAAAGTTATTATCTAGTGATGATAAATCTATAGCATTAATAATGATTGAAGGACGTTTAGAGGGGAAAAGTATAGAAGAAGCTAGAGATGTAATTATTCAAAACTTAACAAATGTTATTTATATCCTATATAGTACAATCTATAGTAACCCAGATGCAGATTTTAATCTGAGTGAGGTTACACACTTTATAAATGAGATTATTCTTAGAAACCGATCGTTAGACTTTACAAATCCAAGTTTAGATTATAAATATGTATTATCCATACTCCTAAATTACCTTGGTCTCTCCAGTTTAAATTTTGAGGACAGTGACTTTATAGTAAATTTAACAAAAATATTAAATTCTTCAAGATTAAATACAGAAATATTTACAGTTGATAATCTATATCCAATTTCTAATTCAAGAAAATCTATGGGACTAATTACAAAAGAGGGTTAATATACCTCTACTCTAAATGCTATTACTTCATCACCTTCCATTACATCTAGTACTTTAGGATCTATTATTATTCCACACTCTAAACCTTTTTTAACTTCTTTAGCTTCTTGTTTGCCCATTCTTAATGAAGTAATTTTACCCCTCCCTAGTTCTTTATCTTTTCTCATTACTTTAACTCTGTATCCTTTTAACATTGTACCTTTAGTTACTTCACCACCAAGAACTGTATCTCCATTTGTTAATGTAAATACTTGTTTAATTTTTGATATTGCTACATCTATCTCCTCTTCTATTGGAGCTCCCATACTATCTATTACTTCTTCTATTTCATCAAATAGTTCATATATTACTTCATAGTTTCTAACTAAAACTTTTTCAGATTTAGCAATTGTAGAAATTTTGCTTTTTAATGGTAATTGAAATGTTACTATAATTGCTTTAG
>JBGSZB010000008.1:0-3774 GCA_041750555.1 Candidatus Dojkabacteria bacterium
TGTGTGATTCCTTAGAAACAAAATTAAAGGATGAAAACATTAATGTTGAAGAAGTAAAAAAAGAGTCTGATGAATTAATGAATAAATTACAAGAGGTTGGTGCTAAAGTTTATGAACAAGCTAATGCACAAAGTACTACAGAACCTGCTCCTACAGAATCTACTGAAAAGAAGGATGAACCTAGTGAAGGAGAAGTTGTAGAATAATGAATTGTTAAGAAAACAAAGTAAGTTTAAAACGGGCAGAAATGCCCGTTTTTTAATACATAAATTACAGATTAGCAATTAATTAGTTATTGGATATTGTTAACAGAATTTGATTATATCTAGTTACTTCGTTATAATTCACAGTGGAATTAAAAGATTTAAAAAGCTTATTAACTGAGAGAGAAATTAATATTCCTCTTACCCAAGAAGAAACACATGCGCTACTGCTTGAATCATATTCTGCTATCTCCTTAGAATATAAAGATAATTTTGAACTTATTTGGAAAGCTAGCTCATCAAGAATATTGGAAAAACATCCAAGTCTAACATTCTTTGTGATTTACGTTGTTCTTAATACTGAACCAATATATTCCAAACTTAAGAATCTTTATACTGGAGTGGATTTTGGAAGAGACCTATATAAACTGATCTTAGCAGCACACTATGCTTATGAATATGTATACACTTACATGGACATACCAAGTATCCCAGTTGTCCTGTCACTTGTTGAGAAAGTTGGAATTGATATCACCTTTTTGATTAGCGCAATAAATGAAATAAGTAATTCATATAAAGAAATTGATTCCGATATCCTATCGCACCCCAAAGTACTTGAACCCACAAAAAGTATCCATATCTTTAATGATATTTTTGTAACAAAGTTCCTTGATGGAGGTTTAATTATTTTAGAAGCTCTTAAAAGTCCTCCTCAAGAAATTTAAATATTTAGAAAGACTGTCTAAATTAGTGGACTTTTAAAACATAATATAAGAAGTTATCCAGCCGAATAGCAATCCTCTGCCAATCTCCAATGACACAATTTGAAATATCTATAAATATAGTGTAGATTAATGTTCTATGTCTTTAGATGGAATTAAAAATACACTTAAAGCAGAATATATTCTTAATAATACTGATGGTTTATCATATAAAGCTATACTTCAAAAAATAATAGCATTTATTAAAGTTTTTAAAGATAATCACAGCGATACTTTTCCAGAATACACACTTAATGATAGAGGTTTAAGAAGTACTGATGTAATAAATGGTGACTCTGTTTTAGAAAACGAAGATATAGTTTTATATATTCTATTCTATGTATTACAAGCAAGTAACTTTAAATCAAATTTAAAAAAACTCTCTTCAGATATTTTTTTAATTTTCTATCCAGAACACTTTATAAATATCTTAATAATTCTTTCTAAAAGACCATCTAAAGATAAGGATACAGGGAAATTAATAAACGATCTATATCAATATTTATTAAATGAAATCAAATTAACATACGAAAATATAATTAAACTATGTGAAGAGATTCAAATATTTATTGAAAATTTGAGAAATGACTTACATTCATTAATATATGATCCAGCTTCTGAAGATAAATATATTACAATCTCAAAGGAAAACGATATGCTTTTTACAGCTCTTGTCTCACTTAATAGATTTACATTACTACCCTACTATACTCAAGAACCCTAAGGTCTACTTAATACTGTAGTTCTAGGGAATGGTATAGTTTCTCTAATATGATGAGTGCCACTTAACCACCTAACCATCCTTTCTAAACCTAAACCGAACCCAGAATGCACTACACTTCCATATTTCCTAATATTTAAATACCATTCATAATCTTTTACAGAGTATTTTCTTAATTCTAATTCTTTAAGTAACTTAGTATAGTCCTCTTCTCTTTGAGAACCTCCAATAATCTCTCTGGCTTCTTCTGGAGCAATTAAATCAGCATTAACAGCTCTTTCTAAACCTCTTTCATCAGTATATCGTTTCATATAGAAGGCTTTAACTGCAAAAGGATAGTCTTCAATAAATACTGGAATATTAAAATGATTACCAATCCAAATCTCTTCTTCTGTAGTCATATCATCATTAAAATCTACTTCAAAACCATTGTCTTTAAGTAATGTTTTAGCATCAAAGTGTTTAATTCTTTTAAACTTAGTATTAACTATCTTTTCTAATATCGTTGTATCTCTCTCCAATATCTTTAATTCTAATTTACAATTATCTAATACATCTTTAATTATTGCTTTAACCATTCCTTCTTGTACATCTTCATTCATGGATTGATCATAGAATGCCATTTCTGCATCCATCATCCAAAACTCTGATAAATGATTTCTTGTTTTACTCTTCTCTGCTCTAAATACAGGACCAAAGTCATATACTTTACCAAAACTCATTATTCCTGCCTCACTGTATAGTTGCCCTGATTGAGTTAGATACATCATTGTATCGTAATACTTTAATTCAAATAACTGAGTTGTATCTTCACAACTTGTAGGTTGTAGTATTGGAGTATCAAATCTAATAAATCCTTCTTTAAAAAAATAATTAGTTACACTTCTAAATATTTGATCTCTTATTCTTAATGTAGCCCAAACACTTTTACTTCGAAGATATAGATCTCTATTTTCAAATAAAAATTCAGGACCATGTTCTTTTTTACCTATTGGATAATCATTAGATTCTCCAATTAATTTAATATTACTTACTTGTATCTCATACTCATCTAGTTTTGGATGTTTACTAACTCTTCCTGTTAATTCACAACTACTTTCAATATTTAATTTTTCACTATTATCCCATGTAGAACTATCTACAACTCCTCTATCTACTATTGCTTGAATAAATCCACTACCATCTCTAAATTGCAAAAAAGTTATCTTTCCAGATGATCTTAAGTTATATACCCAACCCTTTAATGTTACGATCTGTTCTAAGTGTTCTGAGATATTTTGTATTGATGTCATTTGTTTTAAATAATAAATACTGGGCAACTAGGATTCGAACCTAGAACCTTGTAGTTAACAGCTACTTGCTCTACCAGTTGAGCTATTGCCCATTAATATAAAAAAACTCCCTTTTGGGAGATATAAGAATAATAACTCCTAAAAAGTTAGATATTATTATTGTTATTATTCTTGTTCATAAATTTGATTATACTACAATTTATTTAATTAGGATAACTCACAACATCATTAGATATTGGTATTAAACTTTGATTATTTCTTGATTCTTTAACTTCTTGTTCAATTATTCTAATAACTTCACCTACTAATGGAATATTCTCACTTCTGTAAACTAATATACCTAGTGCTCCTACAATTATTGTAGCTCCAAGAACTGTACCTACACCCCAAGATAATCCACCTAAAAAGTTATCAAATAATATTCTTTTTCTACTTTTCATAGATACATGTTCAAACTTATTACTACCATTTAATTTATCCATATTATTTACTTAAGTCAAATATTACTGGATTAACTATTTTAATTAAATCCCCTATCTCCATTATTACAGATTTAGTCTGTACTCCGCAATTAAATGCTGCAATATTTTCATCCATATTTCTTAAATCAAAGTATGTTGGTATATTAAATACATTACCTAATGGTGGTATACCTCCAACTATTAATCCATACCTTTCTTTTAAAACTATTGGATCTTCAAAACTATACTTCTCATTAAAATACTCTTTAATCTTTTTCCAATCAATTTCTCTACTAGATTGCAATACAACCATAATATTGTTTCCACTCTTACTAT
>JBGSZB010000009.1:0-3787 GCA_041750555.1 Candidatus Dojkabacteria bacterium
ATTCTTTAGGTAATTCATTCATATGTCTTCAATTTTAGCATTTTTATACCTTAATTATTCTAATATTTAAAAAGAATTTAGATATAACTTATACCTGTAAAGATATACATTATTGTCTAAAAATATTGGTAAATTAATTTAAACAGTTTTAAATTAAGAAAATATCTTTATACGACAATGATAATTAACCCTATAGTAAGTCAAAAGTAATTATCAGTGGTAAAATATTTATGTATCTTAATTATTATTCTAATTACTATGAGATACTTAATTAACGCAACTTCACTTACAAAACCTACGTTCGATACTTTACAAGAGCAAATTAATTTAAGATTTAAAAAAATTGAGAAGATGCTTTCTCGTCTTAAAACACATAATGCCCTGTTTAAAGTATCTGTAACTAAAGAAGGTAGGGAGTTTGTATTAGTGGTAGAAGTTAACTTAGAAGAAAAAGGTAAGAATTTAGTTATAAGGGAGAAAGGTTATGATTTAAGAGCAATTGTAGCTGAGGCTTCTAGAAAAATTAAATTTGAACTTACTAAGTTAAGAGATAAGAGAACAGATAAATCCGATAAAGTTAACTTAGGAGAATTGTTGGCTAATACGCTTTAAAAGTATTGATTTTATTTAGAAAATTAATTAAACTCAAGTAATTAATTTTTATATACTTTTACATGAATTTAGGTAAAAAATTAGTAGCAGGAGTTGCTACAGGAGCAGGTTTCCTAGCATCAGCTACACCAGTGTTAGCTCAATACGACTACTACTATGACTACACACTAGATAGTTTAGATGCAACTTCAGGTGCTGCAGCAGGAGTTTTTGGAATAACAGCATTACTTTCTTGTTGTATTCCATTGTTAGTTCTAATTGTTAGTGTTGTATTAGCAGTTATTGTTTACAAAGATGCTCAAAAGAATAAAGTTGAGAATCCAATATTATGGGCACTATTAACATTATTCTTCTCTCTGATTGGTGCATTAGTATACTTCTTAGCAATTAAACCAGATGCTGTTAAGAAATTAGGATCAACACCTGTTAAAACAGAAGAAAAGAAAGAAGAAGTTAAATAATTTGTTAACTCTCTTATAGAAATTAAAAGCCACCCAAAAGGGTGGTTTTTTTAATATCCATAAACAATATTTGATATCCCAAAACTAAATGCTAGCTCTTTTAAATAGTTTAAATATTCTTCATCCTGAGTAACTATTACTTGATTTAACTCTCTACTTATTAAAAATGTATCATTGTTTTCCCCTCCATCAATTACTTGATAGTTATTCCCCTTTAACAGTGTATTAGTTTCTAAAATATTACCTTCTAACTCTTCATTTAAATAATTAAAGTCATTAACATATTCAATCTCTCTATATGGCCATACATACTCTCTATCATTTATTACTAAATACACTTTATCAAGGTTTAAACCTTTAAATAGGTAGTATTGAATAATGTCTGTAAAGTTATTTGTATAAGTTATGGGCCCAGGTAAATATGAGTAAAGAGATGTATAGGGATAAGTTTTAATTAAATATATATTAACTAAAGTATTTAATTCATTAAAATCTTTAATTAAACTGTATTCTGATGAAGTATCTAAATATCTTGGTTCTAATATTAAAACTACATTCTTTTCTAAATCATTATTAATATACTTTAATATCTTTAAAACTTCAGATATTGTTAAATTACTTTCACTTAAAGCTATGTACTCACTTTCATTAAAGTTATATATATTACTATCTTTAATATTTTTTAAAATATCTTCATTAGGATTAAATACATTTGAAGAATAAAGAACAGGTATGACCTCAATTCTTGTTGTATCAATTGTATCAAGAGTTAAATCATTGGATTTACCAGTATAAATATCTAAGTTATTAAAAAAGAATTTAGAGTTATTTTTCTCTATGTTTGTACTATCAATATCGTTATTAGATTCACTAAGGTTATTAATATTCAAATCAAAATCAAAAGATCTTTTATCTATATTAGCGTTGTATACAGAAAAAGTTGATTTACTCTTATATTCATTAATTAAATCAGTATTAGGTAGTTTTTGATCATAGGTAAGTAGTTCAGCTTCAATATTTGAAATATCATCTCTTAATACTTCAAGTTCTTCTTCTGTATTTACTGTAGCTACATCTTTATTAAAGTAGAAAAGGTATATAGAAGTAAGTAGTAATATTAAAATTACTAAAATTAGAAGTATATTAAGTGGTAGTATTATCTTTTTCATTAGATACCATAGTAGCATCCAAAATTAAATTTACTAGTTTATCAGCCATTGCATTTTCGGATCTAGGGATATGTTTAAATATTATTGTTTTAAAGAAAGTTATCTCATCTTTAATAAGAGTAGATAATTTAATAATATCCTCACTTTTAATTTTGTATTCACCATTAAGTTGTTTAACAACTAGTTCTGAATCTAATAAACAGGTAACTTCTTTAATATCTAGCTTTTTAAGTAATCTAATACCACTTAATAGTGCTAAATATTCAGCTCTATTATTTGTTCCAATATCGGTATATTTAGCTGTAAAATCAACTAACTTTTTTGAATGGTCAAAGACTAGGGCTCCAATAGCACTTATGCCTGGATTACCTCTACTTCCACCATCTGTATATAAATAATGCATTAAATTTGATTCCTAAACCAATTTATATTATACACCCATCTCTCTTTATCGTCTGTTGGTCCAGCATAATTTTTTACAATACAGGTTAAATCGTTACTACAAGGACCTATATATTGTTGTGATATTCTACATGATAAAAAGTCCAATGCTTCCTCCCAACCTGAGTATGTAACTCCATTTAAATAACCATAAGGGTTATACAACTTATATGGTATTCTTCCAAAACCAGATTCGTTTCCTGCTATTCCTAAAAGTGTTTTGTAATCTCCACCACATCTAGCTGCTGCATCTACAATAATATATCCTAAACCTTGAAATGGTGAATTGTATCTTGCAAGTATTGCTTCAGTCCTTTCTTTTTGTTCAGCTAATGTCTTTTTTCTTACTTCCTCAATCTTATCTTGTTTTATTGTTTCTATATCACTTCTAATTTGAGGTAAGGGTATAAAATCATGACTTAAGCCATCTTGAGGTGCTTGTTCATAAACTTCCTCTTCGTCACCTTTAACTACATCTAATGTAACAAATATGAATGAGGTTAGTATTATTAGGGATAATAGTATTAAAGAGGGCAATACTTTTATAATTGGATTGTATTTCTTCAGAAGTTTAATTCTAAAAAATTATCTATTACTTGCTATTTCTTCTAGGATATCTACTTTTGAATTGTTAATCAAGTTCAATGTATTTACCCCGCTAACAGATATGTAACCAATATTCTTTTCTTTAAATCTTGTATTATTTAAAGCTTCTATTAAATCATTACCTCCAATCAATTTATCAACTTCTTTGCCAACAACAAGCGTTAGATATTCTAATACTTTTTGTTGTGAGTTTGCAAGTTTTCCATACCAAAAGACTCTTTTAACTTCACTAATCTTATCAAAAAGATCATCTAACTTATTTAATTTCTTTTTAGAAGGAATCTCAAGAGTTGATTCTGAATATACATATTTAGCATCACTTATTATTTTTTTAATCTCTTTTTCTTCTGCTTTAGCAATATTTCCTAAGACTAATACAAAATCTTTTTCTTTATACTTTTGTAAAATGTTTAATTCATTACTTAGGGATATTCCTGCATATGTTCTTTTCTTTTTAGTTAAATACTTAATAGAGTTACTAATGTAGTCAATATTTAG
>JBGSZB010000010.1:0-39240 GCA_041750555.1 Candidatus Dojkabacteria bacterium
TTCATTAATTGGAGAAAATATTATATTTTTAAGGGAATCTAATGTATCTGATTTATTAAAATCAAATATACCTGAGATTGATAGAGTACTACTGTATAAATATTTACCAGGTAAAATTAGTGTAGAAATTATTCAAAATAATCCATCAATTATTGAAATTACATTAAATAGTGTTAAATATTTAGATATTAATGCTAAAGATAAAGGTGAATTAGAATACTCTGAATATCCAAGTTTTAGTGAAGAAGAAAGTCAAATATTGAGTGGTGTTAATTTAATAGATTCAAGCTTAGTTTTAAATAAATATTTAGAGGGAAAAACTGATGAGGAAAAGTTATTAATTGATTGGACTAAAGTTGAAGTATCAGAAAAACAAAAGATTTTAAAAGAAATAAAAGCTGAACTTGAAAATAGGATAAGTGTATATTTTAATAATGTTAAAGAAATATTAAAAACAACTCCTTTTTCAGATCTACCTGTTGTAGAAATATTAGATCCAAATTTAAGTTTAGATAGTACAGAAATTAAAAATATTATATTAGTTAGAGATAATTTGTTTTCTAGAAATAAAGAGATTAGTAGTATTGTTTTAACAAGTGAGTATAGTTTTGAGGTTATAACTAATAGTAAAAAAGTTATATTTTCATTAATTAGAGATATTACAGCCCAAGTTGTGGATTTAGATAGTGTTATATTTTATGGGTATTTTGATAATGCAAGAATTGTTGATTTAAGAACTGAAACTTATTCAATTGTTTATTAACTTTTAAAAACTTGCATTAAATTTAAGGTAAATGTAAACTTTTGATTACTTTTGTATTATTATTAATGGTAAAATTCTTTAGAGTTAATTAATACTTTATGGCAAATATAATTACAGCTATCGATATAGGGTCAAGCAAGGTTTCTGCAATAATTGCGGTTGTTGAAGAGAATGGAAAAGCTAAGGTTATTGGAGAAGCAAGTTCTCCATCTTATGGAATTAGAAAAGGAGAGATTACAGGAATAGATGAAGCTGTTAATTCTATTGCAACTGCACTTACAGGAGCAGAGAGGATGGCAGGTTTAACTGTTTCATCTGCATATGTAACTATTAATGGTAAACAAATAATTTCAAATAATAATAAAGGCGTTGTAGCTATTTCTGAAAGTGAAATTGGAGAAGATGATGTTTATAGAGCATTAGAACAAGCAAGAACAGTAGCTATTCCTCCAACAAGAGAAATTATTCACTTAATTCCAAGAGAGTTCTTAGTTGATCAACAATCTGGAATTAAAGTTCCGATCGGAATGACTGGAACAAGATTAGAAGTAGACTCACACATTATTTCGGCACCAGTTACAGCAAAACATAATTTAGAAAAATGCATTCAAAGTATTGGTTTAAGAATAGATGGAGTTGTGTTTAGTGGATGGGCAGCTGCTCAATCAATACTAACTCCTACAGAAAAAGAATTAGGTGTGTTATTACTTGATATTGGTGGTGGAACTGTTTCAATAACTACATTTGTTGAAGATGCAGTTACATATAGTACAGCAATTCCATTTGGAGGAAGTAATGTTACTAGAGATTTAGCTGCAGGTTTAAGACTTCAATTAGATGATGCAGAAAAAGTTAAAGTTAATGCAGAAGAATTATTTAAAAATTCTGATATTCAAGCAAAAAGAGCAGAGAAAAAAGATGATGATAAAGAAAAAGAGAAGATTATTAAAAGAAGTGATATTTTAGATGTATCAAGTTTAGGACTTGAAGATGTTAAAACAATTTCAAGAAAACAATTTAATTTAATAATAGAGGAGAGGATTACTGAAATATTTGAGTTTGTAGTTGATAATATTGAATCAGCAGGGTATGAATATCAATTACCTGCAGGTGTTGTATTAACTGGAGGAACAGCATTAGTTCCAGGAATAACTGCTATTGCTAAGAAAGTATTTAAAGTGCCAGCTCGTATTGGATCTCCTAGAGGATTAGACGGTTTAGTTGATGGAATATCTACTCCTGCATATGCCTCAACTCAAGGCTTAGTTTTGTATGCATTGCATGATGAAATATATAGAGGTGATAGTAAATTTAATGTTGTGCAATCTACAAAGAAATCTAATGGCTTGGTAGATAAGGTTTCTGGCTTCTTTAGAAATTTAATGCCTTGATTAAATTAATTGTTCAATTCTTTTTATAGTGTATAATAATATTATACGAAGTTGCAAAAATTGTTAACAAATCTCTTGCAAATTTATACATAGTGAATTAGTATAAGTGTATTGAAAATTTTAAAATTTAGTTTAAGAAAATGTTAGTAAGACCACAAGCATCATTAGCCGCAAAAATTAAAGTTGTAGGAGTAGGAGGAGGAGGAGGAAATGCTTTAAACACAATGATTAATGAATACAATATCCAAGATGTTGAATTTATTGCAATTAATACAGATGCTCAAGCATTAATGAATTCTAAAGCAGATATTAAGTTAAGAATTGGAGAACAAATTACAAGAGGTTTGGGAAGTGGAGGAAACCCAGTTATTGGAAGAAAAGCAGCTGAAGAGAGTGTTGATCAAATACATGAAGTTTTAGCAGGAGCTGATATGGTTTTCATTACTGCAGGTATGGGTGGTGGAACCGGAACTGGAGCTGCAGCAATTGTTGCAGGTATTGCTAAAAATTTAGGGGCTCTAACTGTAGCTATTGTGACAAAGCCATTCCATTTTGAAATGAAAAGGCGCATGGATTCAGCCCTAAAGGGTATTGAAGAATTAAGAGATAAGGTAGATACATTAATTGTTGTACCTAATCAAAGATTATTAGAAATATTAGATAAAAATGTTTCATTTTTTGAAGCTATGAAAAAGGCTGATGATGTTTTAGCTCAAGCTGTTAAAAGTATTTCAAATTTAATTACTCAACCTGGAATTATTAATGTTGACTTTGCAGATGTTAGATCAGTTATGGATAATGGAGGTTCAGCATTAATGGGATTAGGTAGAGCAAATGGAGATAATAGAGCAAGTGAAGCTGCAAAAATGGCTATTGAAAGTCCATTACTAGAGATATCAATTGATGGAGCTAAGGGTGTATTGTTTAATGTTATTGGAGGTAAAGATTTAAGCATGTCTGAAATTAGTTCAGCTGCTGAAATTATTAAAGATAGAGTTTCTCCTGATGCAATATTTATCTTTGGAGCAAGTATTGATCCATCATATGAAGATATTGAAATTACTGTTATTGCAACAGGTTTTGAAGCTGAATATACTTCAACAGGAGATTTAGTTTCTGCTGGTAAAACCTCATTAAATTTAAATGATGATTCTTTTAATAAAAGACCACTAACTCAAGTACAACCAACATCTCAACCAAAACCTCAAGGTACATTTGGATCTTTTGGTAGAACTAGCATGAGTCAGGATGATGAAGATGATTTAGATAGTTTACCTAGTTTCTTAAGAAGAAAACCTAGAGAAGATAGTGTATTAAATAACGAGGAAGAGACCGAAAATTAAACTGGTCTAGCTACCGCAACATATCGTTCTTTATTGGAACCTAGTGGGAAACATGTAAATAATGTAAGAGTACCTCTACCTTTAGTACCTGTAATAATTGAGGTTTCATCAGGTTCAACAATCTTGCTACTAAACATTTTGTATTTAAATTCCCTACCTTCAATTTCGATAATTATTTCATCACCTACCTGAAGTTCAGGTATAAAAGAAAAAGCCATTAAAGGAGTATTTCTAGATGGATTTAAATTAGGACTAGCACTATGACCATAGATAACAATATTGTTTTTAACATCTGAAATTGGTAATCCAGTACTTCTAAAATGAGCTAATGTATTATTTAAAACTGCATTGTATGCATTTTCTGAACTACTATCTACATTTGATTGTACTGGTAAACGGTTAATTCCAATAGATGGAATAGAGATATAGAAGACATTAGAGTAATTTAAACTAACAGGATCAGGTTGTAGAATATTTAAACTTAGAGCTGTATTTGTAAGGGAGTCTAAATTTTGAGGATTAGAGATATATTTAGAAATATCTATGTAAGTATCATCAACCGCAGCAACATTCCCCCTATCGTAATATCCACTACTTTGTAAAAGGGATTGTTGTATATCAGGAAAGAATTGTTGATAAATAAAAATACCACCGGCTAACACAAAGAATCCAGGGATCAGGATACTTGCAATTCTAGTTTTAGATGAGAGTTCTTCCAAAGAAACATAGACTCCTTTTAAGAGAGACCACATTGTAGTTCTTTTTTTAATAGGACTATCTACTTTTAATTCTAAATAGTCATAATTACCCTTAAAACTTGATTCATCCTTTTTATAGCTGTACATAGAAGAAAAATTCTCAATAAAATGTTAAAATTACCAACGTCCAACTCTATAATATTTGTTAAGCTATCTCAATGTCAATAACAGCAGAAGATAAACATAAGGTTAAAAACTTATTAAACCTCGGTAAAACACAGGGATATGTAACACATGACGATATATTAGATAGTTTCCCAGAGGTAGAGGAGAACTTACATCTTTTAGAATATATCATTTCTTCACTTCAAGATGCAGATGTAGAACTAATAGAACCTGAAGCTCAAAATGCAACTTTTGGAGAAAGAGCATCTAAAATGACTTTTGAAGAAAAGATAGCAATTCTTAAACAAATTAGATCACATGTTAGTACAGATCCTATTAGAGCATACCTTCAAGAGATAGGTAGAATTCCACTTCTAAGTGCTGAAGAAGAGGTTATTCTAGCTAAAAGGATAGAAGAGGGAGAAGAAGAGTATGAGAAGGCTATAAACGAAGCTTGTGAGAAATTACCTGAAGATATGGTTTATCAAAAAGCTAAGAAGATGTTAGAAAAAGGTTTAAAGAAACATGCAAGTATAGATGCTGCAAAAAGAAAGATGGAGAGTAAAGATAAAAGATTTCTAAATAAAAAGATTAAAGATGGAATTGAAGCTACTAATCTTTTAACAACAGCTAATTTAAGATTAGTTGTATCTATTGCTAAAAACTATTTAAAAAGAGGTTTAGATCTATTAGATTTAATACAAGAGGGTAACTTAGGTTTAATGAGAGCTGTAGATAAATTTGAATTTAGAAAAGGTTTTAAATTTTCAACATATGCTACTTGGTGGATTAGACAGGCAATTACTAGAGCTATAGCCGATCAAGCTAGAACTATTAGAGTTCCTGTTCATATGATTGAAACTATTAACAAATTAAGTAAAGTTTCTTCTCAATTATCATCTAAATTAGGTAGAAGTCCAACTCCAAAAGAGATAGCTAAGGCTATGGGATTAACTATTGAAAAGGTTAATGAAATTGTTAAGATTGCTCAAAAACCTCAATCATTAGAAGCTCCAATTAGTGATGAAGCTGAAGGTACTTCTTTAAGTGATATTATTCCTGATGATTTTACATCTTCTCCATCAGAACTTGCTACTTGGTCATATCTTAAAAAACAAATTACAGAGATTCTCGCAACTTTATCTGATAGAGAAAGAAAAGTTATTGAGTTAAGATTTGGTTTAAGAGATGGTGTTGCAAGAACTCTAGAAGAAGTAGGTCATGAATTTAATGTTACTAGAGAGAGAATTAGACAAATTGAAGCTAAAGCATTAAGAAGAATGAAGAGTGATGAAATTGCACAAGCTTTAAAGGACTATCTAGAGTAGTTACCAACTATTGATAACATATGTGTTTAACTGCTATAATCCTTGTGGTTAAATTAGTGTATGAATTCTCAGACTATAGGGGGATTAGACTACCCAGCAGCCTACACAGAAGGTTCTAGAGTGTTTAATAATATGAAATGGTTTATTGCAAACGACATTGAAATGCTCGGTTGTATACCTGTAGATCAAATAGATGAATCTTTAAATAGATTTTTTAAATCATTATTTCAAGCATTGATACCAGGTGATATTTCTCACCTTAAACAAATCTTAGACAGTGAACTTGAACCTAGTTTACAGAGTGTAGTGAGACCATTTTTACTTAATCTAACAAGTCTTTTATCCTTAAATAGAAATACCTATCACTTTAATACTCTCATAGAAAAGGCTCAAAGCCATATGATGCAAGAATTAGGAGTTGAGATTAATAACACAAGTGGCTTGGATTCAACAATTGTAAGAGAAAAGATAGAATCCTTTTTTTGGATAGATGTTGTAGAGTCTTTAGAAGAAAGAAAACCAATTATAGAGTATTTATTATCATTATTAACTAGAAATAAGAAGCCAGGAGATGATGAAATCATAGATTCGGTTCTTGTATGTTTAATAGACTTAGGTGTGTTTACCCTTGAAGAAGGTGGAAAATATAAGTCTGGTCTTGAAAATCTTTCTACTGTAGATCAATTTCTAAACTAAATTGTTTACCTTAAGCTTACTTATAGTATAAAATGGTATTCAGTTATACATCAATATATTGAATACAACATTAAGTAAATCCCAAGAAAGATACAGAATATGGTTAGAGCAGAGTAAATATGATTTAGAGATAGCTAAAGTATCTCTAGAAAATAGATATTACGAATGGGCATGCTATCAAAGTGTACAATCAGTTGAGAAAGCAATTAAAAGTGTAATTGTTCATGCAGGATTAAGATCCCCTAAAACACATAAACTAGGAGTATTAATGAGTATAGCTAATCATGCTAACGAATTATTCTTTGATGTTAAATTAAATTACAGAAAAGTAGAGGCTTACACCTTTATATCTAGATATCCATTTGTATATCCAGATCATAATAAATCACCTCACGAAATGATAAGAAAAGAAGATGCCGAAACTTGTGTAACTGTAGCTAATGAAATATACACACAAATTGAAGAGTTTTTATCAAAGAACTTAATTAAAAAAGGTGAAACAGTAAAGGTTGAAGATATGTATTTTAATGAAGAAGATATTAGAGTAAGAGTTCTGAGTATTATTGAATCACTTAAGAATGCTAGTGAAATATCTTTAGAAAAAATAATATTATTTGGAAGTTTTGCTAGAGAAAAAAGTAGACCAGTATCATCCACTATGGATATTTTAGTAATTTGCGAGACATCATTACAATTTATTGATAGAATAAAATATGTTAGGGATGTAACACGTGGTGGAGAACCAATTATTGAACCTTTAGTTTACACAGCAGAAGAGTTTGACTTTATGTTAAAAGAAGAAGGAGAGGGCTTTTTAGAAAGTGCTATAGAAGAGGGAGTAGTAATATATGATAAAAATGCTAACTAACTTTATAATGAAAAACTATTTAACATTAATATTTCTCCTTGTAGTTTTAGGCATTCTTTCAGCTGTGTTAATTCTTTTTAATCAAGACAGTAGTGGAAATATTAGAAAAGCTTCAGATAATCTTCCAGACTCTTACTTAGCTAAAACAGAGATAAGTGGTAATAGTACACTATGTTTAAGTGAGGAAAATTGTGACATAGTAGAATATACACTAACAGATAATGAATATTTATACGTTTCAGTAGGTGAAATGCCAATACCTGAAGATACTAGTGGAATTTGCTATAGAGATGAGATAAACAACTATTTCTTTCTAACTAAATCAACTCCTGTAAATGAAAAGTATCCGAGAGGTGTGTATAGTTTAAAAAATAAAGATAATTGTGTAGAAACAGGAGATATTGGTGTAAAAGTATATAGTGCTAATGCATGTGTAGATAATCTTTGTTTCTTTTACATCAAACTATACAATCAAGAGAGTGATATTAATCTTCAAGCTGTACTAGATAGAATTAGTTTAGAATCTAACAAACTTAACTTCAATTAAATATATGTTTACCAGAATTATTCACGCTGAGGGAAATATGCTCCTTCCTCAATTAAGTTACAGCGATATTAGAGGTATAGATCTAATACCTTCGTTCACTGAAATAGTATTTCAAGTACAAGGATTTGATTTAATTAATGAACATGAAAAAGAGAGATTAATTAGTGCAATAAGAGATATATTTGAATATATTTCCCTAGAAATTACTAAGAGAGATAATCTTAAACTATTTAATTCCTTAAATTTAGGTTTAAAAGGTAAAACCATACAAATTCAAGGAAGTAGACAGAATAAAAAAGAGCTTTTAGAACACAATCTTTATTCCAAAGCTAAAGAGATATACGAATCTTACTCGTTATTAAATTTTTACGGTATACCACATCCACATGCAATAGTTAGATTAGCACTAATGAATTTAATTAAAGAAAGACATGCTTTAATAGAAGCATAAGTAAGGGGTTAGTAAATTACTAACCCCTTAATATTCAAATCAATTAATTACCATAAAGTTACTTAGCTTCTTCTTGAGCTCTTAATTCTCTAATAACTGTAACTTTAATAACTCCTGGATAATTTCTTTGTTCTTCAATCTCTCTTGCAATCTTAAATGCCATAGATTTAACATCTTCATCAGTTGTTTCTTCAGGTCTTACAATCACTCTAACTTGTCTACCTGCATTAATTGCAAATGCTTCTTTAACACCTTTATGTTTCATAGCAATATCTTCTAGGGCTCTAACTCTTTTTACATACTCTTCGTAACTATCTCTTCTAGCTCCAGGTCTTGCTCCAGAAATTGCATCAGCAATTCTCACAATTTCACCTTCAATATATTTAGCATCAATATCAAAGTGGTGAGCTGCAATAGAATTAATTAATCTATCATCTTTAAAATACTTAGCTGCAATTTCAGCTGAAATATGGTGGTGTTGCTTTCCCTCTTCAGGGGCTACTTTACCTAAATCATGTAATAGACAAGCAAGTTTTGTAATCTCAACATTAGCTCCTAATTCTAAAGCTAGTGCTTCTCCAATTTTAACCATTTCTAGGGTATGTTTAACTAAGTTTTGTCCATAACTAAACCTATACTTAAATCTACCTAAAAGCATAATGATCTCCATAGGTAAGCTATTAAATCCAGTTTCATAAGCTACATCTTCTCCAGTTTTTTTAATAACTTTTAAGACATCTTTTTTAACCTTATCAATTGATTCTTCAATAGCCCCTGGATGAACTCTACCATCTTGTAAAAGCTTTTGCATAGCAAGTGATGCCACCTCTCTTCTAATAGGATCAAAAGAAGATAGTGTAACTTGGTTAGGTGCTTCATCAATAATCACATCTACACCTGTTAACTTTTCAAAAGTTCTAATATTTCTACCATCTTTACCAATAATTTTTCCCTTTAATCCCTCATCCTCAATAGTAAATGTAGTAGTAGTAGTTTCAACAACATAATCAGTTGCACTATTAAGCATAGTTTCAACTAATATCTTTTTAGATACATCATCAGATTCTTGTTTAATTAAATCTTCAGTTTCTCTAATCTTTTTAGCTTGCCAAGTAGACAAATCTTTTTCAACCTCACCCTTTAAAAGTTCTTCAGCTTCTTTTTTACTAAGTCCTGCAACTTCCTCAAGCTTTGTTCCTAATTCATCTCTTTGTTTACTTAAATCCTCTCTAATTCTCTCTAACTCTTTTTGTTTACTATCTAGTGAATCTAATCTTTTATCTAAGTTATTTGATCTCTCTAATAACCCTTTTTCTCTAGATTCTAAAATAGCTTCCTGTTCTTTTAAACTAGTTCTAATTTTAGAAGCCATTTCATTAGCTTCACTAGTAATTTTTAAAGCTTCTTTTTCAGCTTCAAGTAACTTGTTCTTTGCTATTTCACTTGCACTTTTAATAGCTTCCTCACTAGAAATAACCTTAGCTTCGACTGGCTTTGATCCATTGCTCTTTATTGTCTTTAATTGTTTAAAGATATAGAAAGCGGCAATAGATAATGCAACAAATGTTACAGCTAAGACGATACCTAGGATGTACAATGCATCTGTATCCATCTTCATTTATATAAAATATATTACAAGGATATGTGTAGAAGACTTACGAAAGTAATCTTTTCAAAATACTTTGTGTTTTTAATATTTAAAAATCTATTAATACTATTAAGCTTTATCTACAATTATCCTGTTAACTATATTTAGAAAACTTCTAAATTAAATTTAACAAGCAATTATATCAAAAAATACCTCTTCTTTATACATTGGTGATTCTCATAGCCCTCTCAAACAACCTTCTTCCAAATTTCTTTTTACTCTGAGGGTTTGAGCTAGTGCTATTATTTGAAGCATCTCCGCTTTTAATATTTTGTCCTGGAGAAATAACTCCTCTAAGTTGAAGCTCTTGATAAAGTCTTTGTATTAAAATATTTTTTTGTTGAAGTAATGCATTCTGGCTATCTTGTAATGCTTTTGTATCTGAAACTGTTGATCTTAAAAGTGCTACTTCACTTTCTAACTTTTGAACACTAGTTCTTAATTCTTTAGATTCTTTCCCATCTTTTAACAAGTCTTTGTATTCTTTAGAATCTATTAATTTTTTATACAACTCTTCTTCACTAACTCCCTGGTTTAAATAAAGGTTTAAATCACTTTGAGATATCTCTTTATCAAATACTTTTTTATATACATCTTTAATCATCTCTTTTCTTTTTTCTCTATCCATTAACATTCCACTTGATTGAGATGTAGCGGGTGTACTAAAACTTGGTGCAGGTGGGAATTGTGGTAGTGGATTAACAGGTAGAGCTGGAGTTGTAGTATTAAAAGTTATTGGAGTATTACTAGGTGCACTACTAGATGTATTAGCATTATTATTTACTGAATTCGCATTTGTATCTACATTTTGATTATTAGCAGGAGTTGAAGTAGTTAAAGTCTTTTCATTTTTTAAAAACTCATCTATTCCATCAACTATTGATTCAGCTAATTTTTTAAACTTTTCTTCATCTTTAATTATTGCAATATCTTCTGGATTATCTATATAGAGGGATTCTACACATGTACCTGTAGGGTTAGTTGCATTTAATATTAATAGGGAAGTTAATTCATGTTCATATTCACTTTTTGAACCTTGATTTTGATATCCAGTTAATTTAGATATATGGTTTACTAATGTTTCAGTAAGTTTTTGAGATCTATTGTTACTATCTGCATTACCTCTAAACCATCCTTCAATTCCTCTTTTACCTCCATCGTTAATATGTAGTTCTACAAATATATCACCATTAGCTTCGGTAAAGCCTGTATTGTTAATCCATTCTATTCTTTGCCAAAGTGGTAAATCAAGTGGTACTGCTTTGTATTCTATTTTTTTAGCATCAAGAAGTGGAAGACATAGTCCTAAAAGTTTTCTTGTTAAATCTGCTTCTCTTAAATCCTGATAAACTGCTCCAGGATTTTCTACTGTATGAGCTGCCGAAATTAATAACCTTGCCATATATTAATATTATCTATACTAGATTTTACTATATATATGCTTTATCTTAAATAGTTGAAGGGTTATATTAATTCTGTAAGAATCTTATCTAACTCTTTATCATTTTTAAAAGGAATTGTAATTTTACCTCCCTTAGAGGAACGTGATATTGAAGTTTTAATTCCAAATTTAGATTTTAAATTATTTTCAATCTCAGTAGTTTTATCATCAAGTATTCTCATGTGTTTTTTTAATTTAATACTTTTACCAGTATTTAATCTTCTTACTAATTCTTCAACACCTCTAACTGATAAGTGATCTCTAACTGTAATTTTATATGCAGCAATTAAAGTTTCAGGGTTATTTAATCCTAATAAAGCTCTAGCATGACCTTCTTGTATTTTATTCTCCATTAATGCAGCTTTTAATTCTTCAGGGAGGGCGAGTAATCTCATTTTATTTGAAATAGCTACTGCACTTAATCCAACCTTTTTTGAAATTTGTTCTAATCCTAATTTAAAGCTTTTATGTAGTTGTTCAAAAGCTAATGCTTCTTCTAATGGATTTAAATCTTCTCTTTGAATATTTTCAATAATTGCGAGCTCTAACATCTCTTGAGGAGAAGTTTCTTTAACAACTACAGGAACACTATCTAATCCGGCTAATTTAGCTGCTTTCCATCTTCTTTCTCCTGCGATAAGTTCGTATTTATTTTCAGTAGCCTTAGTAACAAGCAAAGGTTCAATTATTCCATGTTCTCTAATAGAGTCAGATAATTCTACTAAAGTTTCAGGTTTAATCTCCATTCTAGGTTGATATGGATTTGGAACAATATATCCAATTGGTAGTTTGGCAATATATCCCTTTTCGTATCCTTTAGATATTGCATCTACTTGATCTTTTGAGATTAATGCTGAAAGTCCTTTTCCTAAACCTGTGTTTTTTGTCATATCTTATTCTAATAAAGTTAGTAAAGCACTACAAGTATTTAATCTTTAATAATATTTGGTCTTAGCATACTCTTCTTTCCTTCAAACCTATTTATAACTTCATTAGCTAAATTAAAGTAAGCTAGAGCTCCACTGGAGTACGGTGCATATTCATAAATTGTTAAACTTCTAGATGGAGCTTCGGATAATCTAATGCTTCTTGGAATTACACTATCAAATACTTTACCTTCAAAAAAGTTTCTAACTTCTTTTGCTACATCTTTAGATAAATTTGTTCTTGAGTCATACATTGTAAGGATTACTCCTCCAATATCTAGTGTTTCATTTAAATTCTCTCTCACCATAGTTACAGTATTTATTAATTGACCTAATCCCTCTAGTGCATAATATTCACATTGTACAGGTATTAAAACCTTTTCACTTGCTACAAGTCCATTAACTGTAAGTAATCCAAGTGATGGAGGACAATCTATTATTACAAAGTCGTAATCATTAACAATTTTATTTAGTGCTTTTTTTAAAATATTCTCTCTTGACACTTTAGAAACCATTTCCACTTCTGCTCCTGCTAATTCTATAGAAGAGGGTAGTAAGAATAAGTTATCAATACGAGTAGGGTATATTGCTTTTTTAGTATCTAAATCAGAAATTAGGACATTATATATACTATTATATTTTTCTTTAAGTTCATTAGTTAAAAGTCCTGATGTTAAATTTGATTGTGGATCTAAATCTACAATTAATATTTTCTTATTTAATGTAGACATGTATGAACCTAAATTCATTACTGATGTTGTTTTACCCACTCCACCTTTTTGATTAGTTATAGAAAATATCATTATATTCTTTGTTTAATTTTTTACACTTAATTAACAAAAGTGTATCCGTGATTCATTATTGTTACTTTGTTAATAGGTAAATATCTAATTAATACTTTACCTTTTAACCAATCTCTTTTTATTAATCCAATATCAGAATATCTTGAATCATGACTATTATTTCTATTATCTCCCATTAAGAAGTATTCATTAGTAGATAATGTTTTTTCACTACCGTTTTCTTGAATAAAACTGCCACCTTTTGTGTAAGTGTCAGGTGCTAAATAATCTTCTTTAATTAATTGTCCATTAACATACACTTGTCCAGCTTTTAAGGCAACGCTATCTCCAGGAATTGCAATTACTCTTTTTATAAAGTCATCAAATCCCGGCTTTTGAAATACAACAATATCACCTCTATCATATTTAATTCCTATGCTTTCTCCAAAAGGAGTGCCTCCTAACCATTGATGAATTTTACTAGTTAAAACTATCTCTCCATTTTCAAATGTTGGATTCATAGAGAGTCCTTCTATCTGATTTGGAGTAGCTATAAAGATATATATAACTATACAAATAGCTATTGCAATAACTATTGATTGAAGAAACTCAATAATATTTCCTTTTAAATCAAAATTTTGAATCATTTAGTCTTACTTACTTCTATCCAAACTATACTATCACCTATTTTACACTCTTTCATCATTTCTGTTTTATTTTTTATTATTTCCAAACTTTTAGCATTAACTGTTTTTAATATATTTTCTTTTTCAGTAAGCAATATATTAACTAGAGAGTCTACTTGTGTATTTTCATCTACAAATACATTTATATCTGCCAATTCTCCCATTTCTAATCCTAATGTTTTTCTCAGGGATTGTATACTTCTAGTAATTTCTCTTAGGGAACCCAGTTTAGATAACTCATCATTTATAAATATATCTAATCCCACTTTAATATTAAGGGAAGTATCCTCTAATACCTTTAATTTCTCACCTTCTTCTAAGCTTAATGCTTCTGCTACATCTAAAACATTTAATTCTCCCCTTAACATCTCTTCCATCCAAGAAGCAATAGTTGGATTTTCTTGATTTAAATTAACTATTAAAAGTTTAGATAATGGTTGTCTAACTTTTAAACCACTTTCAGTTCTTAAATTATGTCCTAATTCTGTAATCTTTCTTACAAAATTCATTTCATTTTCTAAACTAGAATATTCTTTAATAAATCTTAAATCAGCTTCTGGGTAATTAGTTAAATGTATTGATTCTAAACAATCTTTGAATTGAGAAACTACAAGCTCTTTGTATATATGTTCAGTTACAAACGGAGCAAATGGAGCTAGTAATTTCATAGTTTCAATAAAAACGTAGTACAACGTATTTAATGCATCACTATTCCCCTCAAAGAATCTATCTCTTGATCTTCTAATATACCATTTTGAAATATCATCAAGTAAATCTTTAATACTTCTAGTTGCTCTTGGTATGTAGTAAGAGTCTAGGGAAGTTGTAACATTTAATATTGTTTGTTGTAATCTTAATAATATCCAAGCATCTAACTCATTCTCTATATCATCAAATGGAATATGATCCCATGGGTGTGTATCTTCAAAGTTATGCCTAGTGTTATACGCTAAATCAGCTGTTGGTGTCCAATTATGTATATTTGCATAAGTTGTAAGATAGCTAAATATATTCCATAGAGGTAACATAAATTCTTGTGCATGACTTCTTAATGTAGCTTCACTTATAGTGCTATCTTCTCCTGCTGATATTGGAGAATTATAAAAGTTTAATCTAATAGTATCAGCTCCATATTTTTCTACAGTTGGTTTTGGATCTGTATAGTTTTTCTTTGATTTACTTTGTTTTACACCATGATCATCAAGAGTAAATCCACTAACTATTACATTTTGAAAAGCTTCTGAGTTAAATAGTGCAGTAGAAATTGCATGTAGGGTATAAAACCAACCTCTTGTTTGATCAACACTTTCTGCAATGTATTGTGCAGGAAATTTCTTTTCAAATTTATCCTTATTCTCAAAAGGGTAATGAAATCTAGCAAATGGCATAGCTCCTGAATCGTACCAAACATCTATTACATCTGGAATTCTAGTATAAGTTTCACCATCTAGTTTAAATGTAATATCATCTACATATGGTCTATGAGGATCACTTAATTCAATTCCAGATAATGTTTTTAATTCTTCAAAAGAACCAACAAACATTATTTTTCCACTCTCGCTTTTCCATACAGGAAGTGGAGTTCCCCAGTATCTTAATCTAGAAATTCCCCAGTCTTTAATCTCACTTAACCAATTACCAAATCTACCATCTTTCATATGTTCAGGTACCCAGTTTATCTTGTTATTGTTTTCAACTAAGTTAGTTCTTAAATTACTCATAGCAACATACCAAGATGTAATTGGTTTATATATTAATGGAGTATTAGTTCTCCAACACATTGGCATATCATGAACATATTCTTCAACTCTAAATAGTCTATTACTACTTTTTAGATCTTCTATTATTTTTAAATTAGCATCTCTGTAATTTAATCCAGAGTATGGAGGTATTTCATCTGTAAAGTCTCCCTGATCATCTAAGTAATCAAAGCTTTTTATTCCAATCTTTTGAAACATTTCATTATCTTCCTCTCCATATGGAGCTAAATGAACAATTCCAGTTCCAGATTCACTTGTTACATGATCACCTAAATATATTTTATGAGCCTTATCTCGAGCTTTATAGAAATCAAATGGTGGTACATATTCTAATCCAACAAGATCATCGCTTGTAAGTCTACCAACTACTTCATATTCTTTTTCTCTAAATATATTTTCTACAACTTCTTCTGCTACTATATATATTTTTTCATTTAATTCATTATCCTCAGGAACACTCTCTATTTTCTTTAACTTAACTTGAACATATTTAATATCTTTTCCAATTGCGAGACCTAGGTTTCCAGGAATAGTCCAAGGAGTTGTAGTCCAAGCTAAAACAAAGCTTTTTAAATCATTTTTTAATTGAAATTCAACAGTAATTGCAGGATCAGTAAATGGTTTGTATCCACCTAATGCTACTTCTGCATTAGATAGGGTAGTACCAGCTCTAGTAGAGTATGGAACAACTTTAAATCCTTCGTATAATAATCCTTTAGTGAAAAGTTCTTTTAATGACCACCAAATAGATTCAATATATTTTTTATCCATTGTGGCATATTCCTCTTCTTTATTTGTAAGTCTACCCATCATCTCTTCTAACTCAATAATGTTTTGTCTGTATTTCATTACAGATTCTCTACAAAGATCATTAAACTTAGCTATACCAAACTTTTCTATATCTTTCTTTTCTTTAAAACCTAGTTTTTTTTCAACTTCATACTCTACAGGAATACCTTGACAATCCCATCCTAAACTTCTAACAACTCTAAAACCTTTCATAGTCCAGTATCTTGGAATAATATCTTTCATTGCAAATGTAAGCATATGTCCTGTATGAGGTTCTCCATTAGCAGTTATTGGTCCATCATAAAATGTCCTAGACATCTCATTAGGTCTTTGATCAATTGATTTCTCTAAAATATTATTATTCTTCCAATACTGTAATAACTCTTTTTCTAAAGAGTAAAAGTCTGGTTTAGAATTAGGTTTCGTAAACATAAAATAGCGGTTAAAATGAATAGATGTATTTTACATTGATATTAGATACATTGTCTATTAACAATGCTTAATATTAATTAATTATTTAGTATAAATGAATAAATTGTTATCAAAAGTCTTAGAGTCTAAAAAGTATAAAGGTATTGATATCTCTTTAGTTGAAGAAATATATAATATTAATAAATTAAAGTATAAGAAAGAGAAGGAGGTTATTAATAAAACTAAAACTCAATTACATCAAATCTGGGGAGCTTTTAATAATGATGGTATTGATTATGAAGAATTAAAGAATAATGTTAAAAATTCAGCAAAATTAAATAACGATTATATTGATATCTTTAACGCATTATTACTTCTACATAAATCATCACGTGAGCGAATTACTTTTATTAATGAATTCTATTACAGAATTTTTGATAGTGTAGGGGAGTATAAAAATATTTTAGATATTGGTTGTGCATTTAATCCATTCTCAATTCCATTTATGAATTTAAAATCTAATACCCTTTATACAGGAATTGATATTGATAATAACGAAATTAAATTTTTAAAGTGGGTATTTAAGTTTTTAGGTAAAGATATTACTAAGTTTGATTTAGATGTAAATGTAGATTTTGAAGTTGATAATGCTTTTAGTTTAAAAGTTTTAGATAATTCAAAAAAAGATAACAAAGAGAAATATGATGTAATCTTTTTATTTAAATTACTACCTTTATTAGAACTTATAAAAAAGGGTTCATCTAAGGAGCTTTTATTAAAATTAATTAACTATAATCCCAAAGTTAAGTTAGTTGTAAGTTTCCCATTAAAAAGTTTAAGTGGAAGGGAGGTTGGAATGAGTAAACACTATAAAACAGAATATACTAAGCTTTATAGTGAATTAGGATTAGATTATGAAGAGATAGATTTTGTTAATGAGGTAGTATATGTTTTAAATAAATCCTAGATAAAGTATATAGGGTATTAGAAATATATAACTTGAGTGTTATTATTTTCTATACTTCTTATATTTAATATATGGGTACTTCAATTGCTTCTCTCAGAGATAGAGTTTCGGAATTTTTAATGTATAGTCCAGTAAGAAGAGATCAGCATAATAAAATTATTGCACTACCAAACTCAACTGACTGGGAATATTTAGATAGACTTGAGGATTTTAAAGAAAGATCAATTGGATTAGAGGGGTTTAATGATGAAGAAATTAATATTGAATTTGGTGCAAGGAAAGAAGCAATGAAGCGTTTAAGGTTTGCATTGTTAGCTTTTGATATTGACGAGGAATATTATCAATCAAAAGAGCGCGGTTTTAAGGAAATTATAGAAACTAAAGTAACTACAGCAGAAAAGATGGGTTATTTAGTTGTAGCTCTGATTAATTTTAAAGACAGGGGAGATATAAATAGCTTTAGAGAATTTTTAATGGTTTTAAATTTAATTCATAGACACTATCAGAATAGATTAGCTTTTAAAGATTACAGTTTTTTCCATGGTTTAATTTATAGTTTTACAAGTGAGGAAATTAGTAAACTAGTGTCATTAGTAGATAGTATGAGAAATAGGGATCTATGGCAATTAGAGGGATAAATATAGACCATAAAAATTTTAGGTTAATTAACGCTCTTTATTATATTTTTTAATATTTAACAAATGTCAGATAAACCTTCATTCAAAGTAGATACATTTAATCCGGAATTAAAATCTTTGGATCAATCAAAAAAAGAAGCAGCTACTAGATTTTTAGAGGTAATTAACAACTGTGATATTGATGGTATACTGGAGCGAACAGGATATTTAGTGGGTAGCGAACTAAATAAAGATAAAGCTAGGAGCGTAGCGAATGAATATTTATCAACCCATAATCAAGATTCAGTATCTTCAGCAGTAGTTGAATTGGTATATTCTGATCCAAGTGAAATAGAAGAGAAGCTGGCAAATTTAATAGTAATGATGATTGATTTTAGAGAAGAAGCTGAGTTACATACTCCATTAGAAGCAGGTAAATGGTTTAATATACCTCTTCATTATTTACCAACTGAAATATTAGTAGGTGTAACAAAAGTTATTGAACACTTCTCATCTCCTGTAGAAGCATAGTAGGTTTTTAAATGATAAAATATATCCATGGAAAAAATACCAACAATATTAATTGGTTCAGGAATATTTGCAGTAAATATATTTAAAAGTGCACTAGAGTTAGATTACTTAGATATTAAATATATAGTTACACAACCAGATAAACCATTTGGAAGAGATAAAGCTTTGAGAGGTTCAGATGTATACGAATCCCTTAAAGATATTAAAGGTATAGAATGGCTTAAGCCTGAAAAGATGTCTTTAGAGTATAGTGAGATTTTAAAAAAAGCTAATCCCGGATTAATATTAGTAGCTTCATATGGACAAATATTACCTAAAGAATTTATTGATTATCCAAAATATAGATCATTAAACTTTCATGGATCAATATTACCTGATCTTAGAGGTGCAGTTCCGGTTCACATGGCTATTCTTAATGGTTTAAAAGTAACTGGAGTAACTCTTCAAACAATGAGTGAAGGTTTAGATGAAGGAGATATTGTAAGTGTTAGAGAAGTAGATATTGATAACTCTGATACAACAGATAGTTTAATGATGAAGTTATCAAAACTTAGTGTAGATATTTTAAATGAAGATTTAATTAAATATATTAAAAAAGAGATTACTCCAGTTCCTCAGAACGGAGAAGCTACTTATTGCTATAGAACTGATATTGCTAAAGAAAAGGCAGAGATTAGATTTACAACAGATATTAATTTAAGTGAGAGAATGATAAGAGCCTTTTATCCATGGCCAATCGCTTTTGTTAAAATATCATTAAACAATGAATTAAAGATCCTTAAGATTTTTAAATCTCAAATACATTCTAATACTTCTAATAACAAGTTTGGTTTAATTAGAGATGGTAAAAAGTTAATCTTAAATTTAAGTAATGGTTCATTAGAATTGCTTGAAGTACAGTTAGAAGGAAAGATTAGAGATAGTGCTATTAATTATCTCTATCTAGCTAAATAATTTCTTAATTAATAGTCTTAGGTATCCCAATAAATATAATGTAAGCTAGGGATATAAAGGTTACTAAAAGGATAGTTAATATTAATTTAAAAAATTCAGATTTAATAAATCTTTTAATTAGCATGTTACTCCTTTAAATACTGCTTGTTATACACCTCTAACATTGATAAGAAGAATACAACAATAATTGGACCATATAGTATTCCAATAGGACCGAATAAGCTAATACCACCTAATACACTAAATATGGTAACTAATGGATGAATATTAATAGTGTTTTTAACAATCTTAGGTCTTAAGGTTGTATCAATTACATTAATAATTACTGCACTGTAAATTAATAGAGCTATAGCTAGTATTATTTGAGTAGAGTTTCCTGTAGTTAAACCACCAATTAACATACCTATTCCAATAGGTCCCCATACTAATCCAGAGCCAATTGGTAGGACAGATAGTATTACCATAATTACCCATAGCAATACAGGAGCTGCTACGTTTAATAACAGTAGAGGGATTAATACAGCAGTTGCTTGAACAATAGCAACAAAGAAAGTTCCTTTTAAAACACCTTTAGTAGTTGCTCTAAATTTATCAACTAATAACAGGTCTAACTTTTTATCAAGTGGAGATATCTTTGTAAATAGTTCTGGCATATTCTTATACATTGGGAAAAAGAATACTAAACTAATTAATAGTAAGAATAAATTAAATAATATTTCACCACTTAGGGTTAATATTTGTTGAGTTACAGGTAATACTTGTTCTTTAGCACCAAGAGCTAAATTAATTAAAATTGTTTCTAAATCTAGAGGGGATAATTGTAATCCAGGATTAAGATTAGCTAAAAAGTTATTAATATTAGTAATTGTGTCATTAACTGATAATTGTAAATTATTAACACTACCTAAAATATCACTAGTAGCTGTTAAATTACTAATCTCTGCAACAGTTAGTATAAATATTAAAGAGAGGGGAAGTACTGTAAGTATAAATGCAGAAACTATAGATATAAAAGTAGCTAACGTGTCACTTTTAGATGCTCTATGTATAAATCTATATACAGGTTGAAATATTTGAACTATAACTAGGGAAATTATTAAAATATTTAAATATGGTTGGAATAACCTTAATGTTAAGTATGTTACAACTACTAATGCAGCTATAAAGAATAAATCCTTTATTCTAATATTTTCATTTAACTTCATAATTTATAGAAATAATTAATTAATCTTACTACATAATTATTCTTTAAGAAATAGGGTTAACTTGATATAATTCAATCACTATTCCTCGGTAGCTCAATGGTGGAGCAATCGGCTGTTAACCGACAGGTTGCTGGTTCGAGTCCAGCCCGGGGAGTATTAAGATTCAATTATTTCTAGTAACTCATTAAACTTATATATTCTTGGGCTAGATCCTGATTTTTCCTTTAAAATGCTAATAATTTTTTTCTCAAGTAATGTTGCAAGCAATCGGTTTAGCGTCCTATTAGGAATCAAGGATCTTTTTGCAAATTCAGAACCGCTAAATATAGGAACTAGAAAAAGGGAGTCAACAAGCTTAATCCCATAAATCGAACGTATCTCATCTATTATCAATTTTGTTCTCTTATGTAACTTATGTATTGCTCTGGCCTTCTCCGTATTCCTTTTCGTTTGGATAATTACAGCGTTTAGGAAAAATTCTATCCAATCATTCCAGTTATTATGCTGAGATACCTCAGAGAGTTTCGTATAATACACCTCCCTGTTTTCCTCAAAGTAAGCACTTAGATAAAGCATTGGTTGAGAAAGAGATCTTTTTTGATAAAGAAATAAAGGAAGTAGAATTCTTCCCAACCTACCATTTCCATCTAGGAATGGATGAATCATCTCAAATTGAACATGGATTATTGCCAATTGAACATAAGGGTCTTTATCTTCATAGTGTAAGTAATTTTCCCAATTTCGTATTGAGGGCTCAACGTCTTGCCATTTTGGAGGTATGAAAGATGCTTCTCTCAAGGTTGTTCCGTCTGGCCCTATCCAATTTTGTTCTTTCCTTAATTGTCCTCTAAGCATATTCATACCCCTAGTATTATTAAGCAGAATTTCATGCATTCCTAATATCATATTAAGATTAATTGGTTTACTGTCCATTTCGTTTTTTGCATATTCCATTGCCTTTCTGTAGTTAATGATCTCCATAATATCCTCGTATTTACTAGTTTTATATGATGGATCAGCTTGAAATCTTAAAACATCAACCAGAGAAGCTTGCGTCCCTTCTATTTTTGATGAGAGAACAGCCTCCTTTGTGGAGAGTGGAGAAAGTAATATTGTTGGCTCAGGGATTGTTTGTAATAATCCATCGAATCTAGAGACTTCTGAGTTAGCCTTTCCGATTAGGGTTATCAAATTTACCCAATCTATATCGGGTATTGGTAAGCTCTGAGGTTTGTAAGGTTCTTTCATGATTTATATAATTAATTATATTTAACAGTATATCAATTTATCAGACAGCAATCAAGTATTTTGTCTTATAAAACAATTTGTTAGACATAGATGTCTTATTAAGAAAATTGACATAGAAAATAAAATAAATATATGTACATAAATTCTATTATGCAATAATATATTATCAATGAGAGCATTACATCTATTTTCTAAAGAAAAGAAAGTTATAAGAAATACAGTATTGTTATTTAGTTATCCAATATTTTTTATATATCTAGCAGATAGTACATTAAGTTATATATTCCCAATTGCTATTGAAAACATTGTTAATTCAAATACAATAATGGGTTTAATATTATCAGCTTCATCACTAGTTGGTTTAATATGTGATTTTTTATTTCCTCAACTGTTTAAGAATAGAACATGGAGATTTTATTTAGTAAGTGGAATACTATTATCACTATTATTCCCTATATCACTATCTCTTGGAACTCAATTTTTATTAATACCATTCTTTTTAATTGCATCTTTTATTTGGGGAATATATTTTGAATTATTACTTTTTTCTGAACAAACATTTGTAGTAGATACAGATGATAAGGAGAACTTTTCAAAAGATTGGGGAATACTATATTTTTCTTATCAATTAACAGCTATATTAGGTCCAATAATAGGTTCTATACTTTTATTGCAGTTACTTCTTACCTCAACATTAATACTTGTATTTATTCAGTTATTAGCGTTAATTTTTGCATTAATATTAATATATAGGTTTCCTTTAAGAGGTAGTGAGAGGGTAGCTAAAAGTAGAATTAAGGAGACTATTAATATTTTAAAAGAAGCTAAATCATGGGAAGTTTTAAGTTTTAGAGTTTGGCCTGTAATAACTATGGGTATCTCTATCTCTTTTATCTCTGCAATTTATTGGACAATAGGGGGATTACTCGGACAATCTCTTAATATTGGTTTTGAAATGGATTGGGTTATTGTTGTTTTATACAACATTCCTTTATTAATAGGGTCATATCTTTTAAGTAGATTTAGTATTAAGAGGTATAAAAAGAGGTTATCTCAAATATCTCTATTACTTGCTAGTTTAACTTTAATTCCCTTTATTTTATTTAAGGATAACTTATCAATATTACTTTTAATAATATTTATCTCTAGTTTCTTTTTATCATTTACACACCCTTTAAATGAAGCTGTTTATAGTGATTTATTAGAAAGAATGGGGAAAGATAAGGGCTATTTAGTTGGTTTAGCAAGATCTAATTCAAGTATCGCTTTTATATTAGCTCCAATATTAGTAGGTATAGTGTCTGATAGCACTGATTACTATACAACCTTTACTATAGCAGGTATATTCTTTAGTATAGTTGCTATCCTTTTATTAATATTTACTCCAAGAAAAATTAAGTTACCCCAAAGAGATTTAGAAGAATTAAATTTACATTGAAAATATTTCTTTTAGAAAATATAATCCAAGGATGGGAAAAAAAGATAAATTAAATGATAGTTTAGATATCGATACAATAATTGAAAGATCTTTTTTTAGATTAAAAAGATTTTATACTGAAAATGAATATGGAAAGCTACGACAAGAAATTATTCAGTATATTAATATGTGTTATTCAAGAAAAGGAAAGTATCCAGAAGTGGGAGAAGTTTTTAGGGAGATTTCTTTTGACAAGGGAGTAAAAAAACAGCACTGTAGTGGAAAACGATGTGACACTAAAAACCCTCGTGAAGGAGTTATAAAGACTCCTAGAGCATCAAATCGTGCTAATCAAAGCTACATCTATCACACCGATCATCCTCCACGCCCTAGATTGTATTCAGATGAAGAAGCTTAACCCTCTCTCATACCCATATTAGTTGAAAGCTCACCATTACCTGTAAAACATTTCATAAGTTCCATATACAAAGGGCTTAATAATTCTCTTAAAACCGTATCTAGGGCCTCTGATCCATATTTTAAAGCATTTTCTCTATAAGGGTCAGTAAGATCACTAACAACTAGACTTTTAATTTCATTGTAAGCATATTGAATACATCTAATATCTGAAGTATTAATTGGATTCCCATAAATATCATTACCATTTAAAAACTGAACAAGAAGGGATCTAGTATCTTCTCTTAATATTAAAAGCTTAGTTGAATACTCCTTATCTACATCTTTTTGATCTAAAGCAATTACTTTATATATAGTTTGAATGTTTAAATTTAAAATTGAACACAACTATTTATGTATTCTCCTTTATTTAATACCTTTTTACAATCTTTATATATAATAACCTCATTTTCAATATCAATATTCTCTTTTCCTAAGGTTCTCTCAGCAAATATCTCAGCTGTAGGATTGTAAAGAGAGGGATAATTATCTAATACAAATTTAGAGAGATATGAGTGATTTAATGCTCCAAAACTAACATTTGGTAAGAATACACTTAAAAGAATAATTAAATTAATAACGATGTTAAAACCACTTAAGATAATTAATTTTCTATTAACTTCAAAATATTTAAAAAAGAGTAAAAGTATAAAAAATAGGAAGGGGATAATAGACCAAAGAACATATCTAGAAGGTCCTGTTGTACCATGATTCCAATTAGTCGTTGAACTGGATAACCCAAGTATAAAAATTAAAGAGATTAAAGATAGAATTAAGGGTATTCTTAAAAACTTTAACTTAATAAATAGATAAATAAATAAAATTAAACCAAGCATTAAAAATATTGGAGAATAAGGAAGTAACCCAATATTTAAATCAAAAACTAATTCAAATATTCTTTGAAGAGATATTAAACTAGTATTAGTTCCCCCACTACTACTAATTAAACTAATAGTATTAAAGTTAATTAAATAAAAAATTAAAGGAATAAAAGATATTAAACTTAATAGAAATGTAAATACTATATCTCTTAAATTACTAAGGGTAAGATTTAAAATTTTAAAGTTATTAACCTTTAATATTAAATATAATTTATATATAAATATTAAGAATGGAATAATTATTAAAGGAAAGTTTTGAAAACTCGCTAGAATAGATAATATAATAGCTAGGTTTAATTTCTTATCTAATAAGTAAATTAACGATAGTGTTAAAAATGAATAACTAAACACTTCGGGATGACTCCAGAATATAAACCAAAGAATTGGATTAAATATTGTAAATAAAATTAAGATAGTTTTTTTTAATTCACTAAAGTCTTTAATTCTTAAAATTACAAATACAACAATTGATAGTAGTAGAGCATTAGTTATTTGAAAAACTTTTAAAACATCTAAATTTAAATTTTCTAAAACAATTTTAACTGGAAGAGATATTAAACTATAAAAAAAGAAGTGGTAAGAATAAAAATTACCATTACTTTCAAAATATCCTGAATATGCATTATCCTTGTCAAACTGGTATACCTTAAATCCATAAAGTTCTTCTTTTTCTTTAAAAGAATTAATATCTTCGCTTCTTAATTCAGGAGTTTGGTGATTGTATAAACTCTCTAACATTAAGTAATATTCACTCCCATCACCAGTTAATTCAGGTTTTTGAATAAAGCTTAAAGTTAGAATAGAGATAATTATTAATCCCCCTATAACTTTTGAAAAGTTTTTTATCATTTTTTAATATTACTTTCTTTTAAACCCTTTGTCTATTGGATAATATAGAATATTTGTAAGAAGTTTGACAAAAGTGGTATACCACGTATACCATTAAGTATACTTAAATATTAAAAAAGGTATATGTCAAAATTTTTAACACTCAGACAAAAAAGAATATTAGAAGTGATTACAAATTACATAACAGAGTGTGATGAGGCTCCAACATTAGCTGAAATACAGGATGCAGTTGGTATAAAAACTAAAAGAGGAGTTGCAAAACATTTAGATGCTCTAGAAAAAAAAGGGTATATCTATAGAAATGGAAAAACTAGAGGAATATCCCTTGATACTCCAATTAATTCAGGGATGTACGATATTCCAATATTAGGTTATGCAAATGCAGGTCAACCTCTAGTTTATGCAGAAGAAGAGATGGTAGGATCCCTTAAAGTTGATAAAGAGATGTTACCTGATTCAAAAGAGTTGTTTGCTCTAATTGTAAAGGGAGATTCAATGAATAAAAGACTAATTAATAATGTAAGTGTAGCAGATAAAAACTTTGTAGTTATAGATAAATCTTCTCAATTTAGAGATGGAGATGTAGTTTTGGCTGTAATTGATAATGCAGCTACATTAAAAACTTTTAAAAGAGGTAGTAACTCAGTAATTTTATATCCTGAATCAAGTAACCCAATTCATACTCCAATTTATCTAAGAGAAGATTCAGATGCAATGATTAATGGAAAAGTTGTTGCTGTTTTAGAAAATCCAAGTTAATTTATTTTTTATTTTTTTACAATGATAGGTCATGATTATATTAAAAAAATAACTCCAAAGAGAAGATCGTTTTGGAATAGAGTTTTTGAAATGAGAATAAGGTTAGTGTTTTTTTGAGATCTTTTTAATTCTTAAATTATCGTACATGAGAAATAGAAAAAGAATTATAGAGATACCAACTAATATAATTCCTAAAAGAATAAAGATCCCACCTTTTGAGTTTAAGTTTAATTCAAAACCTAAAATATTAATTAACTCCTCATTAGTGGAAACATTTACTCCCGCAACTCTTCCATTACCCACTTCAACATTTTGAACAGTAGTTGTTAAACTTTGAATAACTAGTACAGGAAGTAAAAAAAATACAAATATAGAGATAGAGGCAACAATTAACTTTCTTAAATTGAAATCAAATTTTAATTTTGGTAACTCATATACATCTGGTTGTGGTCTCATAAGTAGTTATTAACATTTTGGATATGCTCTTCGTACGTTTCAGCATAATACAGTTTACCACTTTCATCATATATGAAATAGAAATAATTAGTTTTTTCAGGGCTTAGACTCGCTTTAATAGAAGATATCCCAGGATTATTTATTGGAGTTGGGGTTAATCCTGAATACTTATACGTGTTATACAAAGAATCAATATCTGTATCAGCAAAAGATATAAATGAATCACCGTCATTTTTAATAAAATGAATAGTAATATCAGATTGCAGGGGATAATTAACTTCTAATCTGTTATGAAAAATTCCTGAAACTATTGGTCTATCAGGATCATTCCCTGCTTCTTTCTCAATAATTGACGCTAATATAATAACTTCATAAATACTTTTTAAATTACTTTGATTATTCATTAATACTGATTCTGTAATATTGTTTTCAATTAACTTCTTATCTAAATTAATTAAAAGAGTTTCTATAACGTTTAATGCACTAAAATCAGCATCAAATCTGTAAGTGTCTGGGAATAGTAATCCTCTTAATGGTTTACCCTCTGGTTTATATTTCTCTAAAATACTACTAACCTCACTACTAAAAGTATAATTATCTGGGTTAGCTGATATATTTAAAAATTCCTCTTTAGAAAAGATATACTCTTCTTCGTTTTCATCAAACTTTTTAAAAATTAATTCAGCAATATCTTCATACCTCATGCCTTCGGGAATAGTAACTAAGAGTGATGGTTTAAAGACACCTTTCTCAAGTATTGGAATTAAATTAACAAAACTAATTCCTAATGGAATAGAGTATTCCCCAGCTTTAATATTTGCATTTACGTTATTTAAGGTTAAATAGACCCTAGCAAAAAATGTATTATCAATTAATCCTTTTTCTGTAAGAGTGGGTAATATACCTGTTAAACTATCTCCATCAGAAATTGTAATACTAACTTCTTGATCTTCTAGGGATTCACCATAAATACTATTGTTGTAGTATGAGTAAATTAAGAAACCACCAAGCCCAACTATAATTATTAAAAAGAATAAACATGTAAATAGTTTTTTCACTTTGAATTATTAAAATCTAAATATTCTTGCAAAACTATTCTAGCAGATTCACTATCAATACTTCCTTTTTTTCTCATACTTTTAGATGCAATTTTAGAGGTATATGATTCATCCCAATATTCTACTTCAACACCACTTTTAAAAAGAAGCTCTTTAGCAAATTCTCTAATTTCACTAGACATCTGTGTTTCTTTTCCATTGTTCCCTAGAGGTAAACCAATAATTATCCTAGCAATATCAAAATCCCTAATAGTTTTTAAAATATTTTCTATAGCCCCCTTGTTTTTTAATGGTGCTAACTGCATAGCAAATACCTTTGATTCATCAGAAACCGCTAACCCAACATTTTTTGTACCATAATCTATTGCTAAATATTTACCCATAATTAATTTTAATCCCTAAGTTAATAACTCACAAGTTAAAGATTGTAAGGATTTTGAAAGCTTAGGGAAATATAATTCTGGATGTTAAAGATTTTTAAAATATTTATAGATATATTATTTAATAGAAGGTGTTTAGTGTGTTTTAAATATGGAAGCTATATCTGCAATAATTGTTTTTTTAAATTTATAGGGAGAAATCAATATATTAAGTGTCATGTTTGTAACACTGAAAGTAGAATTGGGTTAGTTCATCTTGAGTGTAGGGAATTAAGTCATTTAGATGGCTTAATTTCTTTATCAAGTTATACACCGCTATTAAGAGATTTAATATTTAAGGTTAAATATCAATTTATTTATCAAATATTTAATGATCTAGGAGATATATTTAGTGAGTATTTAAAAAGTTATTCAATATTTAAAGATAATAAAGGAATTCAGAAAGCAAATAAAGTTAATATAGGTGAGAATAAATTAATAGTTACATCTGTACCGCTATCTAAAAGAAAACAAAACTTTAGAGGGTTTAATCAATCTGAAGTTTTAGCTAAAAAAATATCTAGAAATCTTAATTTAAAATATTTAAAGTTACTTAATAGAGTTAAAGATACTAAAGCTCTACATTCTCAAGATAAGTTAAATAGGAAAGAGAGTATTTACAATGCTTTTGAAATAAATAAAAAGGTTAATAAATTAGATAATTTAAATCTAAGTAATAAAGATATAATTATCATTATTGATGATATATATACTAGTGGTGCTACATTAAATGAGTGTGCTAAAGTTTTAAAGCAAAGGTATAACTGTAAAGTGTTTGGGGCTGTTTTAGCACGAGTTTAGAGGGTATTTATGGTATAATAAGCTGGTTCTTTAAAAAGAGAATAGACATCCAGTATTAGTATTTAATGAATATTAATAGGGGATGTTTATTCGACAATGAGATTTAGTATTTTTAATCAAGCTAGAGCTAATGTTTCAGCTCTATAAAAATAAAGACATGCATAGAAATATGTAAAAGACTTAAACGTCGACTCAATTAAAAATGCATTTAACAATGCAGTAGAGAAGGTTTCTGCTTTCTTTGCTACACCAAATTATGCTTTCGTAGCATAAGTTACTTGCAGTAGTTTGAATACAAAAGTAGGACTACCGTTCATTACTTCTTTTCTCAGTGAGATTTAATGGGCGAAACAAAGCTGGGATGCAGTATATACTGGTTGCAAAGGTATATATAAAGTAAATATTTGTAAAAACTTATATATATTTTTTCTGAATTCAATTTATATAAGTAAAACAATTCAGATAAGCTTGTAAAGGTTTTAAATGTTAGTCTTGTTGCACAGGGAGCAATCCCTCATCTCCACCAAAAGCCCCGCATGTTTGCGGGGCTGTTGTTTTAAATATACATTTGTTATCATATTTTTGCTTAATCAAATTTTTTATGGATATTTTTACTGTTCTTTTTTATCAGCCTATTTTTAACTTACTAATAGTTCTTTATAGACTATTTAGTGAAAACTTAGGGGTAGCAATAATTTTAGTAGCCCTACTTTCAAAATTAATTACATATCCAATAACTGTAAGACAAATTAAAATGGCATCTAGTAGTAAAGAGATGCAAGAGAAGATTAGTGAGGTTAAAAAGAAATTTAAAGACGATAAAGAGAAACAAAATCAAGAGTTAATGAAGATTCAATCACAATATCTTCCAACTCAATTAGCAGGATGTTTACCTGCAATATTGCAACTTATCCTGTTTATAAATATATATAATGTAATTAACAATATAATAAGTAAGGGTGCAGAGAGTTTTAACACTGTAGCTTATCCATTTGTAGAGAAGTTTGTTGAAGGGGCTACCATGAATACATCATTCTTTAATATTGTTGATTTAAAAACAGCAGCAAGTAGTATTGGTTTTGAAAGTTTAAATGTTATTCCATATATAGTAATAATTGTTCTTGTTGCAATAACTCAATTCTATTCAATGAAATTAATGACTCCTGCAAATAAAAAGAATGCGAAAGTAATAGAGGGAGAAGTTGTGGGTGAGAAAAAGCAGAAAAAGGATAAGGAGAATTTAAAAAAGGGAGAAGATTTTTCAGAGGTTTTGGCCCAATCAACTCAACAAACTATGTTACTTTTTCCATTTATGATAAGTATAATTTCTTATTCATTACCAATCGGGCTAGGAATTTATTGGATTGCACAGAGTATTTTTGCTATAATCCAAACACTCATTGTTAAAAAGAGAAGTAATTTAGAAATTAAAAGTGAAAAATAATTAATATGAAACTACAAGCTAAAAAAAGAGAATTAACAGGTAAGAAAACTAAAAGATTAAGATTAGAAGAGCTAGTACCAGGTTCTGTATATGGACCTAAAAGAGCTAGTGAAAACTTAGTTGTAGATAAAAAAGAGTTAAAACAAGTTTTTAGTAAAGTAGGTGGTAATAAATTTTTTGACTTAGAGTTAGAAGATCAAAAACCAGTTAAAGTGTTAATTAAAGATATTCAAATTCATCCTGTAAGTGATAAATACTTAAGTGTAAGTTTTTATCAAGTTGCAGAAGATAGAAAAATGAATGTAGAAGTTCCAGTTAATATTATTGGTGAATCTCCTGCTGTTAAACAAAACTTAGGATTCTTAATTGTTCAATCTGATCAATTAGGAGTACACTGTTTACCTAAAGATTTACCTAATGAAATTACTATTGATATTTCAAAACTAGAGAATCCAGGAGACGCTATTACTGTAGAACAAATTCAATTACCAGAGGATGTTGAATGGGATAGTTCTATAGATTTATCATCTGCAGTTGTATATATTGCTCAACCTCAAAAAGAAGAAGTTGAAGAAGCACCAGTTGAAGAAGTGGTTGAAGGAGAAGCTTCTGAATCAACTGAAGAAACTAAAGAAGAGGATAAGGAATAATATATTCTTCAAATAATTACGTATAAGATGTAAACTGTCTATGTTTATATCTAATTTTAATGAATTCTACTAATACTGATGTAAATCTTAATATGGATTTAGAGTATGAGATAACTTTACTTAAAAAGAAAGTAGAGAGTTCTCTAATGCCTAAAGAACTAAAGGAGAAAGCATTTGGAATGATTTTAAGATTAGTTAAAATGTCTCAAAGAGGTAATTTCTCTACTGAATTTGAACCTGTATCAGAATATATTAGTTGGATAACAAAGCTTCCATTTAATATGTATACACAGGAAAATATAGATATAGCTCATGTAAAAGATACTTTGTTTAAAAACCATTATGGATTAGATGATGTTAAAAACAGAATAATGGAATATTTAGCTGTTGCTAAATTACAAGGTAGAGGAGTAACTGATAATACAAATCAAGACGCTTCTAAGTTAGAAGGTAGTTCTTCTCATGCTCCAATTATGTGTTTCGTAGGTATTCAAGGTGTTGGTAAAACATCTATGGCTAAATCTATTGCTCAAGCTGTTAATCGAAAGTTTGTAAGGATATCGCTTGGAGCTTTGGGTACAGTTACTGAAATTAGAGGTATTCCTAAAGGTAATTTAGGAGCAGAACCAGGTCAAGTTATTAAATCTTTAATTAGAACAGGGAGTATGAATCCTTTAATTCTTTTAGATGAGATTGATAAAGTTAGTTCTCAAACTGGTTTAAGAGCAGATATTATGGCATCTCTCTTAGAAATATTAGACCCAGAACAAAATTCAACATTCATTGATAAATATTTAGATTATCCAGTAGATTTATCTAAAGTTATGTTTATTACTACAGCAAATAACTTAGGAGGTATTTCAGCTGCATTACTTGATAGGTTAGAAATTATTAGATTTGGAAGTTATACAGATAATGAAAAGATAGTTATTGCTAAAAGCTATTTATTACCTAAAGTTAGAGAAGCTACAGGTATTAATGAAGATCAATTATCTTTTGAAGATGATGTATGGCCTCTAGTTATTAGACCATTAGGTTTTGATGCAGGTGTTAGACAATTAGAAAGAACCCTAACTCAATTATCTAGAAAAGTTGCCCTTCAAATTGTTCAAGGTATTACAACTAAAGTACATGTAACTAAAGAAAATTTTAGACAATTCTTTCCTGAGGATATTGGGATATATAGTTAGGATTCTATGGCAAGAGCTTGGTTAAATCTATCTAGGGCTTCTCTTTGGTAAAAATCCAGTTCCACAACTATGCCACTATGATTTTGAATATCGGTAAGATATGTATCTCTAACCCTATTAATAATGGCTTTGAATTGAGCCTCATCTATTGAATCTGATTCTGCCACTTGTAGATTAGCTATTTCATCTTTTATCTTCTGTATTGTTGAATTAAAGACATTCTTATCCATTCCCCTAAAAGTAGCTATTTCCATAATTAGACACCTAAGTTGAAAAATATAATCACTAGTTTTTGGAGAACTCTCTTTAGAAGCTATGTCTTCGGCTCTTAAAGGACTAGATAAACTACTCCAAGTATTACTCATATTTTTAATATAATAATTAATTTAAACTATCCCTGTACTCTCTATCTTTTTTCATTACAGACTCTAATGCTTCTCTAACAATTTGAGCTTTATGTAGCCTTTTTGTTTCACTTGCCCATGTTAAATATCTATCTATTTCTGATGGAATAATTAATATGAACTTAGAATCTAACTTACTAGAAACATCCTTTAATGCTTTAACTAAAACATCATTAACATTATCTCTATTGTATTCTTTACTAATTAAGTACTTTTCATCTTTAATACTTTTATCTATATCTTTTAAATCTTTATCAAATTTAATTTTAGAGGCTTTATCATTAAAACTTAAAGATAAAACAATCCTTTTTAAAGATATTGCTTTAGAAACAATAAAGCCTGAATTAAAATCACTCAAGAGAGAGTCATAAATTACTACATCACAATTACTTAACTCTTTTGAGTAATCTTTTTTTGAATCATAGAAGGTAACGCTATGACCTAGCGTTTCAAGGTGTGAAATACCAGAACTAAAGGCGTTAGTACTATTAGAATTGGTTTTTTGTGGTATAACAAAGATTCTCATATGTTTTTTGAGTTACCAAAGAGTATATCATTGCGATATTGTCATTTTCAAATTAATATATTAATACTTAGAAGTTTAACCTTAGTTTGAGAATCTTTTAAAATTTAGGTATATTAAGAAGTCTAAAGAAATTCAATTATTTATGATGTTTAATAGAAAAAATGTAAAAGTAGTAGCGCCGGTAGAAAGAAGTTATCTAGCACTAGATATTGGAACAGTATGGATAAAAACAGTTCTTTTTATTATTAATTCAGATAATAGAGTAGAGGTAATTGGATACAATAAAAAGAAACAAAAAGATGGATCTATGTATGCTGCATTTATTATTAATTTAAAAGAGGTTACAGATACATTAGATAAATCAATTGGAGAAGCAGTTTCACAAGCTAAAGAAATTTATGGAGATAACTTTGAAATGCCTAAAAAAGCTTTTATAGGAATAGCAGGAGAATTAGTTCAAGGAGTAACTGTTATGGTTAATGCTGAGCGAAATAATGAGAAAGAAGCTATAAACGAGAAAGAGATGGAGAAATTAATAGCAAGAGTTAAAAAGCATACTTTTGAAGGAACTAAAGAAGATATAGCAGAAGAGATAGGAATTAAAACAAATCAGGTTGCTGAGATAGAAACATATATTAACAGCGTATATATTGATGGTGTAAGAGTTGTGAATCCATTAGGATACAAAGGTAAGGAGTTAGTTTATAGAGTATTTTCAACATTTGCCCCAAAGATATATTTAGAATCCCTAGCTCAAATAGTATGTGAATTAGGAATAGAAGAATATAAAGTGGTTGTTGAACCTTATGCAATATCATTAAGTTTAAAAGGATTAAGAACAAATAATTCAAGTGCAATAATTATAGATATAGGTGGTGGAACTACAGATGTAGCAATGGTTAAAAATGGAGATATTATTGGAACAAAGATGTTTGCTATTGGAGGAAATGTGTTTACTAAAAGAATAGCTCAGAATTTTAATTTAACGATAGATGAAGCTGAAGAAAAGAAGTTAGATTACTCAAATGGTAAATTAGGTAAAAACGATTCAATGGAATTATCAAAACTATTTAGTCATGATGTAAAGGTTTGGTTAACAGGAGTTGAATTGGCGTTAGAAGAATTTGAAGATGCAGGAGAATTCCCTACAAGTATACATTTATGTGGAGGAGGAGCTCTTTTACCAGAAATTCAAGAGGGTTTAATAACTCATCCATGGTTACAGTTATTTAATTTTAAAAAGTTTCCGAAAGTTAACTTTATTTTTCCAACGAATCTAGTTGATATTGTTGATAAAACAAAAAGTGCGACTATGCCTACAGATGTAGCAGCTTTATCTTTAGCACATATGGTATTAGAATAAATTTATGGGATTAGTAACATCAGAAAAAATATTTATAGATCCAAATGAAGAGATTCCATCTATTGTTGAGCGAATCTTATCTTCAGATAAATCAAAAGTAATTTTAGTAGTTCCTCAAAACTCATTGTTACTTAGTAGCTATGTAAGTATTAACATTCTTTTTAGAGAGGTAGTTAAGCTTAAAAAAAGTTTAATATTAGTAACTGAAGATCTTTATGGAACTTCAATTGCAGAGAGATTAGGTATTGAAGTTCTTCAAAGAGTTAGTCAAATAACGGATCAGAACTGGGAGAATGCTAATGAAACCTTTAGTGAGTTTAGAGAGTATTTAGAGAATAAAAAGAATAAAAATTTAGAAAACATTCAATATTCAAAAGATTATGTAGATAGTGCACAAGGCCCCTTAGTAGAAGATTTAATTACAGCGGAAGATAAAAGCGAAGTTTTAGAAGTACAAGATTTAAAACATCAGAAAAACAATAAAGATCAAGAGATTGAAGAGGTTAAGGAAATTAAAGAAAGAGATGATAAGGAAAGAGATGATTTAGAGAAAATTGAGGAAGATGAAAACTTAGAATCAATTGAGAATGAATTATCACCTAGAGAAGAATTACCAAGAAATATTAAAAGTGATAGATTTAATGAAGAATCACTTCCTGCATTAAGAAAGCCAAGGAGAGAGCCAAAGATAATTAATATTGATGGAGTAGAGCTTTTATCAGGTGGAGATATAAATAAATTTGATCCCCAAAAGAGTGTGTATGATAAAATTGAAAACTCTAAAGAAATTGAAATGGAAGAATATCAAACACCAAAAAAAGAAGAGTCTAGTAGTCTCTACGGTAGAGAGATTAAAACATATTCCGATAGAGGAAGATTCACAGGCATGGATTTAAAAAGAGGTGAATCTAAAAAGAAGTTTTTAGGTAATATATTTAAAAGAGATAATACCCCAAAAAGAGTATCAGATTTAGATGCTCTACAAAATCAAAAAAGAAAAAGAAGAATATTAATTACTTCTTTGTTAGGAATCCTATTATTCTTATCAGTTTCTACATATGTTCTAGCATTTGTATTTTCAAGTGTTGATATCTCAATAACTTTAAAAAAAGAGAATGTTACAACTACAGGAACAATAGAAGTTGATACAACAATAGATGAGGTTAATTCTACAAATTTAACAATACCAGGGGAGATTCTTGAAGAAAAGGAAGTTACCTTATCAAGAACAGGAGAAGCTAATGGAGAGGGAAGAAGAGGTGTTAAAGCAAAGGGGGTAATTGATATATTAAATACAACTGATGAAGATGTAGTTTTAGCTAAGGGGACAAAACTTACTAGTATTCAAACAGATAAGGTTTATGTCCTATTACAAGAAGTATCTCTTGAAAAAGCAGGAAGTTCATCTGAGGGAGCAGTTGTTACTTCAAAAGAGGATATACCACTAGAAGCAGTAGACTTTGGTCCAGAGTATGATATTACTGATTCTAATGTAAATACCGAATTTAGTATTGAAGGATACAATACCGATGATGTAAGGGCAACAAGATATAGAGATATTACAGGTGGAACAGTAGAAACATTTGTAGCAGTATCTAAAGAGAATGTAGATTCAGTTAAAAAGACACTTGAAGAAGACTTAAAAAAACAAGCAAAAACAAAGCTAGAAGATAGCTTAGAGGCAGGATATATACTTTTAGAGGAAACCATAGAGTACTCTGAAGTTAAAGCTACTCCAAGTCCTGCTATCGGTGAAGAATCAAAAGATAAAACATTTAGTTTGACTCTAAGTGTTGATATTAAAGGATTATCTGTAAAAGAAGATAATTTAAATGAAATAGCAGGAGAGATATTAAAAAACAATCAAGATAGCGATAAAGTAATAGATAGTATTGAAGATTTAACAATAGATGAAGTTGAAAAGGTAGATGAAAAATATATATTAACCATTTCTTCAAAGGGAGCATTATCAAAAAATTTAAATTCTATAGAGATCTCTGAAGATTTAGGTGGATTTACACTAGATGAAGCAAGAAACTATTTCTCAGTATTTGAAGATATTAGTAGGTATAGAGTTGTATTTTCACCAGGATTTATTCCAACATTCTTACAAAGAATTCCAACTGACCCTGCAAGAGTACATATTGATATAGAATAACCCTTGACAAGAAAATTTCCCACTTGATATTATTAGCATGCAGTTTATACTGCTGCTAACTTCATTTATTATTTTTTAAAAATTACTTATGAGTAAATTAAAGATAAAGCCAGTAGGAGAATATATCCTAGTAGAAACTATAGAAGAGAGTGATACTACTGCATCAGGATTGATTATCCAGAGTAGTAATAAATCAGAGAAACCTCAAAAGGGTAAGATTATTGCATTAGGAAGTGGTAGAAAAGACGATAATGGTAAGGTTGTTTCATTTAATGTAAAAATGGGAGATATTGTACTTTTTAAAAAGTATTCTCCTGAAGAAGTTGAGATTGATAACAAAACTTATCTTTTAATGAAAGAATCAGATATTTTAGCAATTATTGAAGATTAATATTTTAAATTTTAATTAAACACATATGGCAAAACAAGTAGTATATAACGAGGATGCAAGAAAGAAGTTAAAGATAGGAGTAGATAAATTAGCAGATGCAGTTAAAGTAACACTAGGACCTAAGGGTAGAAATGTTGCAATAGAAAAATCTTTTGGAGTTCCACATATAACAAAAGATGGAGTATCAATTGCTAAAGAGATAGAACTTGAAGATAGAGTTGAAAATATGGGAGCTAAGATTTTAATTGAAGCTGCAAGTAAAACAGTAGATGTAGCAGGGGATGGTACAACTACAGCAGTTGTATTAGCACAATCAATTATTGGAGAAGGATTTAAAGTTGTAGCAGCAGGAGCTAATCCAATGGAGATTAGAACTGGAATTGAAAAGGGTGTAGCTCGAGTTGTAGAACACTTAGGGAAAAGTGCAACTAAAGTTAAAGGTAGAGAAGATTACGAAAGAGTAGCTACAATATCTGCAAATGGAGATAAAGAGATAGGTGAAATACTTGCAAATATTATTGATAAAGTTGGTCCACAAGGTGTAATTACTGTAGAAGATGGACAAACATTTGGATTAACAGAAAAGTTTGTAGAAGGTATGCAATTTGATAAAGGATATATTTCTCCATATTTTAGTGTTGGTTCAGAAGATCAAACTGTAGAGATTAAAAATCCTGCAATTTTAATTACTGATAAAAAGATATCATCAGCTAAAGAGCTATTTATGGCTTTAGAAAAAGTTGTATCTAATGGTACACGAGATATTGTAATTATTGCAGAAGATGTAGATGGTGATGCCCTAACTAATTTAATACTTAATAAATTAAAGGGTAACTTAAATGTAGTTGCAGTTAAAGCTCCTGCATTTGGAGATAGAAGAAAAGCAATGTTAGAAGATATTGCAATATTAACTGGAGGTAATCTAATTACTGATGATTTAGGGAAAACTATTGAGAATATGGAGGTAACTGACTTTGGTCATGCAGAAAAAATTAAAGTTACTAAAGATAATACTATTGTAATTAATGGAGGAGGAAATGAGAGTAGTATTAAATCAAGAGTTAATCAAATTTTAAAAGAGATTGAATCTACTACATCAGATTATGATAAAGAGAAATTACAAGAGAGATTAGCTAAATTATCAGGTGGAGTTGCAGTATTAGAAGTAGGAGCTGCAAGTGAGGTTGAACAAAAAGAGAGGAAAGATAGAATTGATGATGCCCTACAAGCTACAAGAGCTGCTATTGAGGAGGGAGTAGTAGCAGGAGGAGGTATTGCATTATTAAATGCTAGAGACGCTCTAGATGATTTAAAAGGCTTAACTGCTGATGAACAGATAGGAGTTAATATTTTAAGAAAAGCTCTTGAATCTCCATTTAGACAAATTATGACTAATGCTGGTAAAGAAGCTGCCTCCTTTATAAATGATATGAAAGGTGGTAAGGGATATGACGCTAGAAATGATAAAGTTGTAGAGATGATTAAATCTGGAATTATTGATCCTGTTAAAGTAACTAGAACAGCTCTTGAGAGATCAAGTTCTGTAGCTATGTTAGTTTTAACTACAGAAGCTGTTGTAACAGAGATTCCAGAGAAGAAGGATGAACACAATCATGCACCAATGGGTGGAATGGATATGATGTAATAAGTTAGAATCTCTAAGTGTTTTAAAAGCCCCGAGAAATCGGGGCTTTCTGTTATCTATATTACATATTATCGATATCTGTTGACATAAAGAGATTAAGGTATATACAATAAGGCGATAATTATTAAATTTAAAAAATGGCTACAACTATAGATACT
>JBGSZB010000011.1:0-69641 GCA_041750555.1 Candidatus Dojkabacteria bacterium
CTTTGAACCAACAGTTAAAAATACAAAGTTTACTTTCTGCGGCACCATCTAAATTTGAGGAAAAAGTGATTTATGAGATTAAACCTGCTGCCAATAAAAAAGTTATTGCCTTAACTTTTGATGATGGTCCGTGGAAAACAACTACTAGACAGACATTAGATATCTTAAAAAAGAATAATATTAAAGCAATAGCATTAAAAAGAAATAGTCTTCTATTAATCTTTCTTAAATTAAATTTTGTTTCTATAAAATTATCTCTTAACATTAATATTTTCTTAAATTTTAATTAAACCGTATAACTTAGCACTTCTAGAACTAATATTTCTTTTTAATTCCTCTAAACTTGCTGTTTGGTACCCTTCTCTATTATTAAATATATTTTTACCATGATTCTCTTCCTCTATCTGTTTAACAAAATTCTCTACTAATTTACTTTCTCCAGAATGGAAAGTAATAACTAACATTCTTCCAGTACTATTAAGGGATTCAAACCCTTCACTTAGTAATCTCTCGAGTGATTCGTACTCTCCATTTACTGCTATTCTTAAACTCTGAAATACTCTAGCAAAAAATGAGTTTTCAGAATCTAATCTTTTAATTCTAACTACTCTCTTACATACCTCTATTAAGTCTTTAACTTCCTTAAATGGTGTGTCTTTTCTTTTAATAATTATTTCACTAACTAAAAGATTATTAATTGATCCTCTAATATCTGAATACTTTTCAAACATTTTAGATAACTCTCTTTTACCTAATGCATTTAACAAATCTGATGCCTTAACATTAAGATTTACATTAAATCTCATGTCTAAATCTTCAAATTCTCTTTCAAAAGATAAACCAGCTACACTTTGAAGTTGTGTCATTGACCAACCTAAATCAGCGAGCAACCCATCTATCATATTTATTTCTAAAGAGCTTAATACTGAAAAGATATTAGAAAAATTATTATTTACTAAAATTACTTCTAAACCATCTTTTTTAAAGTATTTAATTTCTGAGTTATTTCCTACTTCCTCTTTAAAGTTTAATGTTTTTAACTTCTCACTAAACTTTTTAATTTGATTTAAATCTATATCTAAACAAATTAATTTACCTCTACTTAGTTTATTTATTATCTCTAAACTATGTCCTCCTTCTCCTAGTGTTGCATCTATATATATACCTTCATTTTTAAAAATTAGGTTTTCAACACTTTCTTGTAATAGAACGCTTTTATGTATCACTTTCATTTATACTTTTTGTTAATCTTTCTCCTAAATCTGATATTTCGTTACTTAATTTATCTAGTTTCTTATTCCATTTCTCTAAGTCCCATATCTCTATCCATTCTCCAACTCCTAAAAAAACTATGTCGTTATTTAATTCACTAAAGTTTTTTAATTCTTCACTTATTACAAATCTACCTTGTTTATCGTATTCAATCTCTATTGCTCCACTTAAAAGATATCTTTTTGTATCTCTTACATTTAAAGATAGTAATGGATTTTTATTTATCTCTTTAATTAGTGTATCCCAACTTTTACTATCTACCATTATTAAACATCTCTCGTATCCCCTTGTTAGAATAACCTTACCTTTAATTTCTTCTCTTAGTCTTTTAGGTATAGCTACTCTATTTTTTTCACCTATTACACTTTGATATTCTCCAATAAACATATACAACTTTAAATTCGTAATTATAAGTTATATTATTTATTTCTTCCACCTTTCACCACTTACTACCACTATAATAAAGATATTAAAAAAAAGTGTCAAGGGTATTGTATTAAGAAAATATATATTATCAAAGTAATAATGATTTAGGGGCTTTTGGAAATTAAATCTTCCACTCAGATATATTCTTAAACCTATCTTCAATACTAGATACGTTACTTAGATTAACGTTACTTAATTGGTTATTAGAATAATAAAGGAATTTAGGGTGATAAAGAAATATTACTGGAGAATCACTTGCAATTAAATCTTGAGCTTCAAAATAATCATCTAAACGTTTATCTTTTTCTAAAACAGGATCTCTAGCTCTTGCTCTATCAAGTAAATCATCTACTTTAGCAACATTTATGGTAGAGGGATCAGTAGCACTTGTTCTATTTGGATTAGGTTTTACTGTTTGAGCTAATCCAACATATGATGAAATATTTAACTTAGGATACTCACTTTGAGAACTATGAAATAACTCATATCTATCTGGGTCTAAGAATGTATTAACACCATAAAGAATTACATCAAAAGATTTAGGAGTTAAAACCTCGTTATTTAATTCCTCTAAACTCCAACCATTTTCTGCTCCCTCAACTTGAGATTGCCCACTTTGATCTAGTCTGTCAATAATAGCTTTTATACCTACTCTTTCTAAATTCTTTTGAATAACTCTAGCAACTACAGTTCTATCATATGAATTAACATAATACAGAGAGAAACTCATAACTTCACCTGCCTCGTTAGTTCTATACTTATCTCCACCCTTAATAGTCCAACCAGCTTCAGTTAATAATTGATTAGCTCTTGATTGATTAAATGTATACCAAGATGTTTTAGAATTGTAGAAAGGGGAATAACTAGATATTGGACCTAATGCTTCTTCACCAGCACCTAATAGTCCAGTATTAATAACTTCTTCTCTACTAATTGCACTAGAGATTGCTCTTCTAACATTTACATCACCAAAAAAAGAAGGACCTTTTAAGTTACCATCATTATCTTTCGCTAAGTTAAAGTATAATGCCCAATACTGTTTAGATAACACAGAACTTAAATTAATATCTATATTTTTGTATTTATCCATTTCAGATTCGTATTGAATAGAAGAAGTTGCTAGGGAGTGAACTTCACCATTCTTTAGGGCATCAATAGCATCTTGTAGAGATTTATAGTATTTAAACTGTATAGTATTAATATTAGGTTTAAAAGTCTCATGATAATCTTCATTTGTAGTTAAGGAAATTGAAAAATCATCTGAAGTTAAAAACTTAAACTTTCCTGTTCCTAGTGGGAACTTGTATATAGTTGGAATTAAAGAATCAAAATTTGATGAATTAATATCTTTAATCTTATGTTCAGGCAATATCTTAATACTTAATAGTTCTAAAAGATTAGATATCTTTTCTTTATCCTTTGTAATATTACAATTAGTTAATTCAGTATTATCTTCAGGTTTTGTACAAACTCTAACAGCATAATCACTAATCTTCATCCAAGTTAATCTTTTAATTGTTCTAATATATGAATTAGTATCAGGTAAACTAGATAATAGATTAAAGGTAGCAATAACATCATCTGCATTAAAATCAGTTCCATCATGCCATTTAACACCTCTTTTTAAATCAAATTGATAATCAGCACCTTGTTGAAATAAAACAATTTCAGAAGTTAAAACAGGAACAACTTCAGTTGAATAATTACCCTCTTTATCTTGAACTGATTCATATTTAATTAGTGGTTCATAAACTAACTCAACAATATCTTTTTCTAATTGAACATTTGAGGGTATTAATGGATTAATTCTAGATAATTTCTGAGGTCTACCAAGAGCATCTGATCCTACAACTACTGCTTCTACTAATTTGATTGTATGAAATCCTAATATAGCTCCATTAAAGGGTGTGAAAAATATTAATGCTAAAAGTATAAAAACTAGGGCTCCTGAAAAAAAATGAGATAAGGGAACAGATTTATTATAATAAGAGATAAATCTTCTTTTATACCTATTATCTTCCAAAAATAAATCGGGGTATTTCCAGAAAAAATCCCTAATGAAATACATTAATTTTTCAATATATTTAAACGGATTAAGCATTTAATACAGCTATTGCAATAGATAATACTGCAAATAGTATACCTAAAATGATAGTAGAATTATATAGTAAACCCTCTAAACCTCTTTTAGATCTATAAAATTCTCCTCCTGACATTCCACCAAATACAGTTCCTAGTCCTCCACTTCTATTTTGTAAAACAACTGCAACACATAAAAGAATAGCAACTACTGCTAATATATATTTTAAAATGTTTACAAGATCCATAATTTAATAATAACTAGTTGGAATTTTATCAGAATAAACCTTTATAGTAAAACTATCTTGCTTTATATAACATGTCTATCCCTATAGCTACTACACTTGAGACAATTGTTAAATAAACTAAATTCAGAGTTTGCTCAGTTACTGTAACAATACCAATTAATTTAAAAATATCAGGAGTATTACCTGTAAAGGTAATTATCTCTAAGATTAAGCCAACAACTAGAAAATATATAAAACAAAAAATAGCACCTAAAAGTAATTCAGATGCATTATTTAGTGGAATCTTAAAAAATCTTAAAGTAAATGGAATTGCATAAATCATGACTCCAAATGCTAGAGCTAACATTAATTTATATATCAATTCAGTTGGTAATAAAATACTACTACCAAATAATGTAGTAACTAAAAAAAAGACTGAAGTGTTCCTTAAAATTAAATACATTTCTTTCATCTTATATACCTTTTAATAGATAAAAAGCTACTAATAGAGCCAATTAAAAATCCAGTTACCGTACTTAGTAAAATTAACCCAACCCAACCTAATGTACTAACATATGGCCAAGGTAGATTACTAAAATTCTCATAAATAAATGTTGATAATACAGAGTTAGAATCTGCTACGAAAACTACAAATATAACACTCGCTATAAAAATTGATGAGATAAAGGAACCAATTAACCCATAAAATCCACCCTCTAATATATATGGAGCTCTAATAAATGTAAGACTACCTCCAACTAATTGCATAACACCAATCTCCTCCATTTGATTGTAAAGCCTAAATTCTACAGTCATAAATGTAAAAAAGAATATAACAATAAATAATAGGGTAATAATAAATATTCCAGCAATCCTTACAGAAGTTAAAACCTCTCTTAATTGATCTAAGTTTTTATCATCAACTCTTAATTCTATTGGTGGTCTATTAGGATCTGTTTGATACTTGTATGTAAATTCTTCTAAAGATAAATCATCTTCCAAAGTTACATCTTCAGTAGTTACCTCTGTTGCGTTATCACCCTCCTCTGTTGGTGTTTCTTCTACAACCTCTGTATCACTTTCTTCTGTTTTAATAATCTTTAATAAACCCAACTCTTCATCAATACTTGATTGTATAGAATTTTTAACGCTTTCTAAATCAGATAAAGACCAAATTTGAATATCTAAACTAGATGGTAATATCTTCTCCTCTTTTGTTTTTAAAATCTCATAAGTTTCAGGTAAAACTTTAGCTGTATAATCAGCATATTGCTCATAAGCTTGGGCTTCAGTTGTATATTCTATATCTTTAATTTTTGGATTACTCTTCCAAGTATCTCTTAATCTATCTACAACCTCTCTATCCATTCCTTCTTCAAAGAAAACTAATAAGTTACTTTTAGTTTCAATAAATTGAATATATAAATTAGAGATATATGCTAATCCTCCGAATATAATAGCAACTAAAAATGCTAATGTCATAACACTAACAGAAGCCCAACCTACCCAGCCACTTCTTTTAATTTGTTTTAGTGAGTTCGCTAATATTCTTCTAAACATAATTTATTATATAACTATTTCTTTAACTTTTTTATAGACTTAGAAATTAATTTAATCTCCCCTTTATCAATTATCATATCCTCATTTAATTTTTCAGGACCAGCTCTTAAAATATCACCTACATTTTTATATCCATTAGCTTTTAAATCACTCTTAATATTTTTAGGTAAATCTAACTTATCTACACTTAACTCACCTACTTCATTTAAAAACTTTTCGTCTTCAACTTCTGCCTCATCCTTAACTTTCTTAGCATTATCCTTTTCTTTAGAAGCCTTATCATTAGATTTACTTTCATTTTCAGTTTCATTATCGTTTTCATTTTCTTTAACTACTTCATTTTTTTCTTCACCTTCATCTATTAGATCTTCAACATTTTCTATAACATCTTTTTTTGATTCAACAGGTATTTTTACTTTATCTTCTTCACTATATATCTCATCATAACTCTTATCTAATACATCAGTTATTTTTTCCTTTTTATCTGATCTTCTTAAAAATCCAAAGAATCTTCTTTTTTCAGGTTCTTTAATATCTTCAACAATCTCACTAACCTGGGTTTCTTCTGGTAAATTATCTTCTAAATCATTTATTTTAAATTTAAAACTCTTTTTCTCATTATTTTTCTTACTCTTTTTCTTTGTATCCTTTGGAGATTCTTCGTTATCTAAAACTAACTTTTCAAAGTTCTTAGATACCATTTCGTACTGTCCTTTATTATCATCTCTAATAATCTTACCTCCCTCCATTTGAATAACTCTTTTATTTAGAGAGTTAACAATATCGGTTCCATGAGTAGACATAATTACTGTAGTACCCCAATTATTAATTTTAGTTAAAACTTGAACAATATCCCAAGCACTTGCAGGATCTAAGTTACCTGTTGGTTCATCAGCTATTAATATCTTTGGATTATTTGAAATAGCTCTAGCAATTGCTACTCTTTGTTGTTCTCCACCTGATAACTGTCTTGGAAACGAATTTAATCTATTAGAAAGACCTACAATATCTAAAACATAGGGAACAGTTTCTTTAATCTCTTTAGTTGTTTTACCTGCAGCTTCCATTGCAAATGCTACATTTTCAAAAGCAGTTTTATCTGGAATTAATTTAAAATCTTGAAATATTACACCTATCTCTCTTCTTAATTTATATACCTTTCTTCTATTAATTTTTGTTATATCAACCTCATCAAAAAATATCCTTCCGCTTGATGGAAGTTCATCTCTAATTAACATTTTAATTACTGTAGTTTTACCACTTCCAGATGGACCTATCAAAAAAAGAAATTCTCCTTCATTAATTGTAAAGTTTACATTATCTACTGCAGTTATATTTCCATCATACACTTTAGAAACATTATTAAACTCAACCATGCTTTTTTCTATAATTCTTAAAAATTTTTGTCTTAAAAGTATACTTGCTTTTTAAATTCTTTAACAGTCTAAAATTTATCCTTTTAGTTACACTCTTTTTATATTTAATTAACAGCGTTATTAAAAGAATTAATATAACTAGTATAAGTATTACTTTATACAAATCTTTATTTACATAAATATTTAAATTAATTAACCCATTACTTTCAAAGTTTTCAGATTTAATTACGTAATTTAAATTAGTATTGTTTGTATCTATTAAAAATATTCCTGGATTAATTTCTCCATTAACCTCTACCTCTGATAGTGGTGGAATTATTAAATTAGTGTCATTAATCACTTCCTCCACATTGTAACTGTTATTTGATATTAAAATATCTTTTGGATAAAAAAAGAAATTATTTGGGTTATATATTCTTAAACCTAAATAGTTGGATACTCCAGATTGTAGAGATATATTAGAATCTATACTTAAACTCAATGTTTTTAAGTTATTTGAGCTTTCATTAACTTCACTAACTTCGTTTATGTCACTTAAAGTATTTACATCATTTTTTCTAAATTTAGAAATTATTGGAGAAGATATATCACTTCTTAATCCTAAAAACCCTGAGTTACTATCAAGGGACCACATTCCATAAGTTATTCTATCTCTAGAATCCTTCATAAAGTATGTTAAAAGATTAACCTCTTCTAAGAGTGGATCTAATATATATTCAGTGTTATCTAACTTAAATTCACACCAAACATGAGGAGTAGATGTTTCATTTAATAAATATCCATAAACTATTCTAAAAGGAATATTAAATTCTTTAGCAAAGCTTCCAATTATGTAACAGTATTCAAAAGAATTAAATTTATCACTTTCACTTAACTTCTCCCATATTAAATTAACACTTTCATTACTTATAACTTCATTTAAATTAGGGCTTAATTTGTTCTTTAAGTACTCATTAACAGCTCTTAACTTCTCTAATGGGGTATTTACTACCTCTACAAACTCCAAAGCCTCTAAATAGAAGTTTTTAGATTTATCAATATTAAATTCATTGTTAAATACATTAAAACTCTCTTTTTCTATTCTGCTATTAAAATATTTAACATTATTTGTATTATTTAAATTACTCTCACTCTCTAGAATATTTGCACCATTAGAATATATATTCATTTCAAAATTAAATTCAGTATCTGATTTAGGTATTAATACATAGTTATTTAAATACTTATCATTAAAAGCATAACTTAGTGTTGGAGAATTAAGATATTCAAATGTAAAATCTCTTTCAAATGGCAAATTAAAAAGTAAGTATGAATTTAAATTTATAATACCAATCTCATTTTCTAATATATCCTCTTCTGTATTTTCACTAATATTTAAATCATTATTAACCCCAATCTTAAAATTTGAATAAACATTATCTATCTCTCCCCATAATATTTTTAATGCACCATTACTAGATCCGCTTATACTATTCCCAATTGAATTGTAATCATTGGAATATACTGTTAAGTTATTACCAAAACTCACGGGATAAGTAATATTAAATTTAAAGCTTTGTAGAGAAAAATCATTTTCATAGTATGGGAAGTAAAATTGTTTTAAAGAAAAAAACTCTTTAACTAAAGATTTAGTATCAAATTCAATATTAAGTATTGGATCTAAATTAAATATTGATAATTTATCTTTTAAACTAATTAATAAACTAGTGGTATTACCCTCAACCTCTTTATTAAAGTTAAACTCTCCAAAAGTATTATCTACCTTTAAGTTTTCAATATCTTTAAAGGGGAATACTACTCTAACCGATTCAAATACCTTAGTATCTGTTACATTAATATAGCTGATATTTAGTTTAAAGTTAGAATTTAAATTCTCATCAATTGTAATATCTATACTACTATCACTGTTTGCTAGTGCCTTAACTTTATTTATTTTAAAGTTTAATAACAGTGTTATTGAAATTAATAACAGTATAGTAATTAGTAATATTTTAAATTTATTAAGCTTTATAGTTTTAAACCCCATTATATGTAATAATCCAACTAATATATTAAAATATCCTAGATTAATAATACATTAAATGCATAGTTTTAAAAAAAGTTTTGGACAAAATTTTCTAAAAGGCCATAAGTTTCAATCTTTAATGGTTGAATATCTAGATCTTAAAGAAGATGATTTAGTTATAGAGATTGGTCCTGGAGATGGCTCTCTAACTCTTCATCTATTAGAAACTAATGCATTAGTTAACTCTATTGAAATTGATTACTCCCTTCTTCCAACATTACTTAGAAAGTTTGATCGGAATAATAACTTTAATTTAATTAATGAAGATATATTAAAATTAGACTTTAAAGAACTTTTAAATAATACTTTTAATAAAGATAGGTTTAGTGAGTTATTAAAGGATAATAGAGGAGTTAAGATATGTGGTTCTCTTCCATACAATATTTCTAAAAGGATTATCTCTAGCTTATTAGATTTAAATTTATCTTTTCATATTGATAATAAATATGGAATTAAAATTGAATCTATGTGTTTTATTGTTCAAGATGAAGTTGCTAAAGAATATGTATCAAGACCCCCACAAGCTGCAAAACTCTCTGTAATTTCTTCCCTTTATTCTGATATTAAAAAGGGATTAAGTATTCCTAAAGACTATTTTTATCCAAAACCTAAGGTTGATGGTGGGATATTAATATTTAAACCTTTAAATAATTCTGATGATTTTAATGTATTAAACATTAAAGAGATTATTAAATTAGTAAATATTGGATATATATCTCCTAGAAAAACGTTATACAACAACTTAAAATCTAGTAATAAATGGGATAGTGATAATATTTTAAAAAGTATTGAAGCTATTGGATTTATAAATACTACTAGGGCATCTGAGTTATCCCGTGATAATTGGATTAAGCTCTATTCTCTTTTAATTAATTCTTAAACCACCAAGTTTTAATATTGGGTTTAAATATCTTTTTAATATCTTTAACTCTTCAACTCTAAACAGCAAAGATAGTAAGTAGTAACTAAGAAGTGCTGTAATTACACTAACAATAGTTAATATTAAAAGATTAAGCGTTGTAGATCCAAATACACCTCCATCTCCTGAAACTGGTAATGCATTGGCAATGCTATTCCATGTTTTATATAAAAAGTATAGTATTACAAACATAATAGCTCCACTGTAAAACTTAGGTAGGGTTGATTTAATTAGTTTTTTAAAGTTAAATTTATACTTTGTATAGTGATAAATAATTAATAGTATAAAAAACTCTAGAGAATAAGTAATGCTCATAGCTAATGCTATTCCACCAATTGATGCTGAACTTGTTGGGTTAGGATTTCTATTTAGTAAATGTTCTAAACTTAACTGTATATCACTTATTGCTAAAGTATTGTTGTAACTAAATAGATTAGTAAATGCTATTGATAAAATTATTGTAAAGACTAATGATACAAGAGAAACAAGGAATGGATACATTGTGTCTTTTGCAGCGTAAAACACTCTGTAAATAAACCATCTACCACAAATAAATACATGACCTAATGTAAACCATAATAATATCCATGCAGTTAAACTTGTATCATCAAAACCAAATCTTGTATTTGGAATTATACCAAATACTAATCTAACTATTGGCACTCTTAAAACTATTAAAATAATTATAAAAGGTAGGGATAAAAACAATATCTCATTTAGTGTCTTAATTATTACATCTTCAGCCCTTTTGTTATCATTTTCTTCATATAACTCAGCTAATATTGTATAAGATGGAACTGAAAAGGTATAGCCAAATAGCGTTGGGATAACTAATGATAGGGAATTAGCATAAGTTAGAGCTGCAATATTTCCTGAAATTCCATAAGCTAGAAATTTATTAAATGTAAAAGCAATATGTTCACTAGCTATAGCAAATATTCTTGGTAATCCAGTTCTTAATATCTCTAGAACATATTTATTTAATATTGCAATTACCGGTACATATCCAAGTTTTAATTTAATAACTAGGGGTATTTGTACAAATAGATGTAAGAATGATCCTACAAATACTCCGACAACTATTGCCCATGGACTGTAATTCATTAATGGAACAAGTATAAATAACATAACTACTCTTCCAATGTTATAAAACAATGGTGCTAATTGAGGAACTAAATATCTGTTATGAACATTTAAACCACTTGATATAAATACACTAAATCCTAATACTACTTGAGGAATTAATAGCACTCTCATCATTGAGATAATTATCTCGTAATCTGCAATATTAATTACTGTATCTGGTTCAAATAGATTTAAAAGAAATGGTAGAGTTGTATCTGCAGTAACCGCCAAAATTATTGCAACTATTGAAAATATTAATATAGATAAATTAATTATTGAACTATATACTTTTCTAAATTCAATATTACCCTCTCTCTTTTTAACTGTTATAAGTGTTGGTATAACAATTGAACCTAGAGTACCAATTAAAAATACATTTGTAAGTAATTCTGGTATAGAACTCGCAACAAGAAATTGATTCCAACCTAATTCTTTAGTACCAAAATATGAAGCTGCTATTAAATTAAAAAATAATCCAGAAAGTTTAGTTAAAAGAGCAGGTAACATTAAAAGTAGTGCTGTTTCTAATATCTCTGTTTGTTCTCTACTAAGTAATCTTCCAACTTTTTTTATTCCTCTATTAAGCATATTTATATTTTAACTAGAAACTCCAAGTAAGTAACCCTATTAATAACCCAACTATAGTTCCCATAAACAATTGTAAAAGAGTGTGTTGATGTAGTGTTCTTCTTGACCAATAAACTAGGGGTATTAATAACATTAAAAAAATTAAATATATTGATACTTTATCAATTAAGTAAATTATACAAAATGATAAAACACTACTATGTACACTAATCTTATCTAAATATTTATTTATTAAATACATTGAACTTCCAAGTATAAATAATACAAGGGAGTTATTAAACCAATAAACTAAACCTAAATGTAGGAATAAAATAGTAGTTAAAAATGACGTAAATATCCCAAATAAATATACTAAATCTCTTCTAACTCTTGTTAAGTTATGAAATTTAAAAAAACTTTTTTTATCACGAGATATAAAGTATGTATAAATTACAAATGGTAATAAAACTACAAGAATTAGTAGAAATAGTGCAGGACCAAAAAGAGTATCACTTCTAGTTAAATTACCAAATATTAAAGTGAGTGTTAAAACCAAGAATGGGTTTAACAGCACACTAATAATACTTGCTATAAAGATTTTAAGTTTCATTTAATGATTTAGTCTTAAACCATTTAAACAGATAGAGAGAATATTATCAATATCTTCTATCATTACCCCTATTACCACCTCTACTATCTCTATTAAATCCTCTATCTCTGTCATTAAATCTTGGTTTGTTATAGTCATTAGTTGAGATAGGTGCATTAGATATCTTTGATGTTAAAGCTTCATCTTGTTCAACACCTTTAATAGTAAAGTTAATTCTTCCATCTTCCATTTTTAATACCTTTACTCTAATTTCATCTCCTAGATTAAATACTTTCTCAAGATCATAGTTACCCATTTTTTCAAAGATTTCTGAGTTGTGTAACAATCCTGAAATATTTGGTGTTACATCAACAAATACTCCATAAGGCATTATTTTATCAACTCTTCCAATGTATTCTTCTCCAACTTCTGCTTCTCCAACCATTCCATCAATTAATCCTACTACAAATTCTAATTGTGATTTATTTAGAGCAGTTACCATAACTCTACCTGTATCATCAATTTTTACATCTGCAGGACTTGAGGCATATTTATGAGACTTTTCAACTATCTCTTTAATGTTTTTACCACCTGGTCCTATAAGCATTCCAATGTTTTCTGTATCTATTTGTAATTTTTTAACAACAGGTGCAGTATCAGAAACTTCTTTTCTAGGAGTATCTATTGCTTTACTCATAACTTCTAATACTTCACTTCTTCCAGTCTTTGATAATCTAAAAGCTTCTTTCAAAACATCTATCTTTACACCTCTTAATTTGTTTTCGTATTGAATAGCAGTTATTCCATTCTTAGTTCCACAAACTTTAAAGTCCATATCACCATAAAAGTCTTCTATTCCTTCAATATCTAAAATTAATTTGTAATTATCTTCGTTATTATCTTCTGTAATTAATCCAACACCTATTCCACCAACTGCTTCTTTCATTGGAACTCCTGCAGCCATTAATGCCATACTAGCGGCACTTGTTGCAGCCATTGAAGTTGATCCATTTGATGTTGTAATCTCTGATACCACTCTAATTGTATATGGAAACTCTTCAAGACTAGGAAGCATATGTTTTAATGCATTTTCTCCAATTGCTCCATGTCCAACCTCTCTTCTTCCAGGTTTATAGTTGTATCTTCCTGCTTCACCAGATGCGAATGGAGGCATATTGTAGTGATGAAAGAAGTTCTTTGTTCGTTCTCCCAACATATCATCTAAAGTTTGTTCTTTACCAATTGAACCTAATGTTACTATTGATAATGATTGTGTTAAACCTCTTTCAAACAATGCTGATCCATGAACTATAGGTAATAGATCTATCTCTGCATTTAATTCTCTAATTTGATTTAAATCTCTTTTAGTTACTCTTTTACCATCTTTTAAGATTCCTTCTCTTAAAACTTTTTTAGCTACATATTCAACAGCCATATCTATATCAAATTCTGAAACTACACTTTCTTCTTTATTTAGTTCAGGATTTAATTTCTCCCATAGGGCTTTTTTTATAACTTTAAGATTCTCTTGTCTATTAGTATCCTTATCTTTTTCTACGTATAGTGCTTTTTTAATATCTTCTTTAGTTTCACTCTTAATTCTCTCTAATATTTCAACACTTACTGGTAGATCTGCTTCTTTTTCAATTACGTTATTTAATTTTGCCCCAACATGTTTTACAAAGTCTAATTGAATAGCATTCATTTCTCTAATAGATTTATCAGCTTCATCTAATATTTTATCCATATCATCTTCTACAACTTCCTTCCCCCATCCTTCTAAGTTTAGTAATCTACCATCTAAACCAGATATTGCAAATTCACAAAGATAGTTATGACTATCTGCAACTTTCGGATTAATTACTACTTTTCCATCTTTATCTAAACTTGCAATTACTCCTGAACTTGGTCCATAGAATGGTAGTCCTGAAAGTAATAATGAAAGGCTAGCTCCCATTACTGATAATATTTCAGGATTATTTACTTGATCGTAAGTTAATACAGTTATCATGACCATTACAGGCTTTCTAAAACTTTTTGGAAAAAGGGATCTAATACTATGATCTACTTGTCTAGCTTTGATTATTGCTTCTTCTGAAGGATATCCTTCTCTTTTCTCTATTCTTCCGCCAGAAATTGCACCTCTAGCATACATTTTTTCAATGTATTCTACAGATAATGGGAAGAAATCTTGTTGTGTTTCTACATTATCTATTGATGTTGTTGCTAATACTGTTGTATTACCTAGTTGTAGCATTACAGAACCAGATGCTAAATTAGCTAATTTACCTGTGGAGATTTTTAATTCAGTTTCCCCTAACTTATATGTTTTTACATACTCCATATATATGTGTATAAAAAATTAAAATTTATTAAGGATTAATTTGAGAGAAGCAAGAATTTAACATTACTGTAATATCAAATTTTTGCATCACTCTAAAACTTTTCCTCAATTAAGTGATTATATTATATTAATATCTTTTAATCTACTTTTTCTTGGTTAATCTATTCTCTACCTTGTTTTCAAAGTTTTTTAAGGATCTATGTTTTTTATCTCTTTTCTTTTCTTTTCTTTTAAGATCTCTATCAATAGAGACATATTCTCCAAATAGTTTTAATGATTTTTGTGTTAAATCATATTTATAGAAGAGTATTCCAAGTATTATCGCTATAAAGCCTAATGCTATTCTGTTATCTCTATCGTTATCAAATAATGCAGTTTCTGGTAATTCTCCAGGACATACTCCACCTAGTGCATCTTCACATTCACCTGCAGTTACTGTTGATCCTGCTGGACAACTATCATCTGTTGTTACAAATGATTCACATGTATTACCATCACTTAAACTGGTTGTACATCTATAGCATGTTAAGTTTTGTGATGTTGTTACAGGACATGCTCCACCAACACTTTCTTCACAAGCTGATTGAGTTGTACTTCCTGCTGGACATACACTTCCATTTACACTAAATGATTCACATTGATCATTATCACTTAATGTATCAGTACATTTATAACAGGTTGTAGTTACACTTTGTACAGGACACGCCCCACCAACAGCTTGAGAACATACTGAATTAGTTGTATATCCACTAGGACAACTACTTCCATTAATAGTAATACTTTCACAAGTGTTTACATCATCAACTCTATCAGTACATTTATAACAGGTTACTGTATCTGTAGGTGTTGTTGGAGGGTTACTTGTATCTTGACAATTATTATTATTAGCAGGGTCTCCAATATGACTACAATAGTTTGTACCAGCTCTAGCATCTGCATCACTTGGATAGAAATCAACTTGGGCACATCCATTAGGTAAAACACAACCACTACCACTTGAGAAAGTTACACTTGCTCCTTCATCTGCTAGGGTACATTGATCATCTCCATTTGAATCAAAACTACATTTATATATTGCACAGTAATTACAAGTGGTAGTTGCACCTCCACAAGTTACTCCATTTGCAACATTTGCTCCACTTCCTGCGCTACATACAGGATTAGTTGGGCATGTACAACCATCAACATCACTACATGTTGATGTACAACTACTTAATGATGTTCTTGAACCGTCACCTGTTGTTCCTGATGGACATGATGTATCATATTTACAACCCTTTGAAGTATTATCTCCCGTAGCTGTATTACATCTATACTCCATTCTTTGACCAGTTGGACACCCTTCTCCGCAAGCACCTGAAAAGTCAACACCTTGAGGGCACTTAGTTGTCTGAGTTTCAGTAGGACATTCAGAAGTATTGTACTCGGCACAATTAACCACACTACCTCCAGTTACAGCAACACACTTACATACATAGCCTGTTCTATAGCTACCCCCATTTATTGGATGACTTGTATATTGACACTTTCTTCCATATGATGCTGGATCACAAGTCTCTGCACTACTATCATCTGGAGCTTGATCTTGAGTTAGTCTTACAGCTATAAATACAGCTACACCACTAAGTATTAATAATACTATTACTAATATAATTGAAATTAATCTTTTTCTATTAGGGTTCATTTCCTTTTAAATATATCTACTCTGAAGTATAAAGATAATCCTAAGAATATCAAGAGTATCCCTACAATAATTGCATCTACTCTATCATTAATAATTGCAGTACCAGGTAGTGAGCCACAATCTGCAGGACATGTAATATTAGATTCACTACTACCACATATTCCATCTCCACAAACAACAGATGTACCACTTCCAACAACAGTATTTTGACCACAAGCATCTAATAACAAATTAACATTAGTTACTCTACTTCCAGTACTAGTAGTTAAAAACACAGTATCAATATCTCCACATTGAGATAGTGTATATCCTCCTTGAGGAGCTAATGGTAAACATCTTTGATTAGTAGTATATGCTTGTGATAAACAAGACTCTGCACTTACATTATTTGTATTAGGTAGTAAGAAACCACATGTAGAACCAGTTTGACATAATCCAACTTCATCACTACAAGGAGCTCCACAAGCATTTAAACTTCCACAAGCACAATTAGCTCCTGGAACTGTTTTACCACTAGGACATGCTGCATTTTCACACATACCATTCCTACAGGTAACTTCAATCCCTGCTGTAGCTGCTGGTTTACAATCTGCAACTGTAGTACATTTACCACCACATACAGATCTAGAATCTACTGTTGTACCACCTCCAGTACTACCTTGTATAGCACAACATAAATCTCCACTACTTGAACAACTTCCACTTCCAGTAACTCTACCTACTGATCCACAATTGTTAACGGTTACCCCATTATATGTAGACCCAGGTGTAAAACATGCCCCACTACATGAACCACCTCCACTCGTTGATGTTCCACCACAAGTTACTCCATTATTAATATTTCCACTTGTATTACAACCACTAGGACATGTACATCCATCACTATCATTACATGTTGCTGTACAACTAGTTAATGTTGTTCTACCTGATGTACCACCTCCTGTATTAGTAGGAACACAACAGACCTTCACCGAACCTTCCTCACAATCTGTACCAGTTAAAGAAGTTTCATTTGTATTACATGCTGATTTACACGATCCACTAAATCCACCGCAATTCGTAAGAGTACCCTGACACGAGCAAATATAATTTGAGCCTGAAAGACCACCCTTGCAAATTCCTAAGGCACCACTATCTGTAGTACATGTACCACTTCCAGGAATTTTTCCACCACAACCATTAAATGAAAGTGTAGTTGAACATATTTCAAAACCGGCTCCAGGCTCTTCATCTGCACTACTATCCGTTGGAGATTGTTGTAAAGTAACCTGATATGCTACATAAATAGCTATACCACCTAAGATAAGGGTTGCAAATACTAAAATACCTACAATTACATTTCTTCTATTCTTCATAAGTAAATATATTATTATCTATTTAAAAAGAAATATCAATTTCTTTTATCTAAATATTCTTTTGATAACTTTAATAGCTCTTCCTTTTTATTTAACATTGGTTCATCAGTTACCTTATCTAGTAAATACTTTAAAATATCTGAAATAACTGGGCCTGGAGTTAAATTAAAATTACTAATTAAATCATTACCTGAAATATCTAAATCAGTAACCTTTATAGCCATGTCACTGGCTCTAACTTCAGAAATTCTTTGAGATAGAGCATCTAACTCTTTAGGATTAAATTCACTTTTAGGATTAGATGCAGCATCAGCAATTCTTAACTTCATTAAATCATCAATAGCATCTTCACCACCAACATTTTGAATTAAACGTCTAATAGCACTATCACTCCATCCTAATTTATTTCTTTCATCATTAAATTTTTCATACTCAATATTATTGTTATTCAATACCCTCCAATCACTTGATGGATAATAGAACATATGCCATCTAACTAACCTTACTGTATTTTCAATCTCGATATTAGAGAACTTTAAACGTTTCATAATATTACGAGTCATTTCAGCACCCATAACATCATGACCATAAAAATGTACTCCCTTAGAGTCAATAGTCATAGTTTTAGGTTTAGCAATATCATGAAAGAGAGCCGCTAATTTAATATCATCCTCAGCACAATCTACAGTTTTAATACTATGCTCAAAAACATCATCAACATGGAAATTGGGTTGAGTAATACCAACTCCATCTAATAGTTCAGGAATAAATATTTGAAGTATCCCACTATCTTTAAGTAATCTTAAACCAAGAGAGGGCTGTGGAGATTTAAGTAATATTTTCATTAATTCTTCTCTAAATCTCTCAATAGAAACTAACTTTGTAACATGTAGAGTTTCTTTAATAGCATCAAAAGTTGCTTTTTCAATATTAAAATCTAATTGAGAAGCTAATCTACAAGCTCTTACACTTCTTAAACCATCTTCACTAAATCTCTCTAATGGATCTCTAACAGCTCTAATAACCTTGTTATTTAAATCTCCTAAACCATTAAAATGATCAATAACAATTTCTTCAACTGCAACATTATCTTCATCAAATCTTTGTAAATCTAGTGCTAATGCATTTATTGTAAAGTCACGTCTTTTTAAATCATCTTCAATATCTCTACTAAATTCAACTTTTGATGGCCACCTCCCTGAAATATAGTCAGCTTCAGATCTAAATGTTGTAACTTGTACTTCAAATCTTTCTCCTAAATCATCACTTGCTACTACTGTTACAGTTCCAAATTTAGCACCTGTTGGTATTGATTTAACAAATATATCCATAATTTCTTCTGGATATGCATTAGTTGCAATATCAAAATCACTAGGTAACTTACCTAAGAATATATCTCTAATACTTCCACCAACTAAGTATGCACTAAAGCCTCCCTTTTGTAATTGTTCAGCAACATTAATTACATATTTAGGGATATATTTTAAAAATTCTCCTTTTTCTAATTTAATCATAAGGATATTTTAGTATATCTCTGTATATATTGGAAATTGAATTTAAGAAGCCATTGCTTCTACTTCATCTGAGGTGTACAAATCTAGAGGGTTTGGAATATATTTTAAAAAGAGTATTCCATCTAAATGATCTACTTCGTGTTGAATAATGTGTGATAAGAAGCCATTAGCTTTAATATTTTGTTTCTTACCATTTAAATCTATGTATTCTACCTCTATTTCATTTGATCTCTCTACTTCTCCAAATAGTTCACCATAGTTAATGCTTAAACATCCTTCCCATTTAGTAGACATTTCTCTACTTTTACTTAATATTTTAGGATTAATCATTATCTCCCATATTGGGTCTAATGAATTACTTTCTTCTTCTAAGTCAAATCTTCTACATATTGCAATTCTTAAAAGTTTTCCAACTTGAGGAGCAGATAGACCTGCAGAGTGTTCTTTTTCTTTATCTAATACTTTTAACATCTCTTCTATTAAAGTATGTATCTTTTTATCTTTAACATCTTTAACCTTTAAAGATTTTTTTTCTAATGTTGGACTCCCGTATTGTAATATCTTTAACATACAAATATTTAATCTATATGGATTATATCAAAAAGAAGTAAATACGGTGTAAATTACATCCTAGTTAATAGGACAACAATTACAAAAATTGCTATTGAACTTAATATACAAATTACAAGAGATATTGGAAGTGCAGCAATTCCTAGAAAAGAGGTAATTAATATTTTTAAAGTTTTTTTATTCCTCTCAATTTTACTTTTATATTCATCTTCATTTAACCAATACTTATTCCCTTCACTTTTAATAAATGGAGTATCTTTTATCTTACTATACGTAAATTTTAATATATCACTATTAAATTCAGTAGCAGTTTCCCTACTTAGTGCACCCTTTTCTCTTAGGTAACTAATTATCATTTCAGTATTTTGTTTATCTACTATCTGTTGAGCTTCAACGTATGACATATCTATATATTTTAACTAATGGATTATATCAAAAAGGAGAGTTATTTACTGCGGGAGGGAGTCGAACCCTCACGACCTTAAGGCCAACGGATTTTAAGTCCGTCGTGTATACCATTCCACCACCGCAGCAACGTTTATGAATTATACTTAAAAGTAGTTAATTAGAAAAGAGCAAATTAAATAATTGATAGAGCAATTAATATTAAAGGAATACCTAAAAATATACAGAAGAAAACAATAAAAAATATTAAGGCATAAATCCACCTTTTATCCATTCTTTTACTAAAGGAATTAAACTCATCAATATTTACCCAATACTTGTTATTCTCAAACTTAATATATGGATAAGTATTAAAGTATAAATTATCTACAGGACTTGAATCACTTAATAAATCTAAATACTCTTTAGGTAACTCAATAGCACTCTCCTTACTTACTGCATTTTGTGAAGTTAAATAGTCTTTAACTTGTAGCCCTAACATTCTTTTAGAATATACCCTGTTACTAAACCACATAAAAGTATAAATAATAAATATTATTTCTCTCTAAACTTATACATTGGTAATGGCTTTTCACCCACCTCAATTCTATAACTATGAAACTTAAGTGTTGGATGATTAATTAAAATATCGTAACTACCATTTTTTAATTCACCACTGTATTCAAACTTACCATTATCTAATACTTTAAACTTAACTTCTGATTTATCACTCTCACTAATTAAAAGAACTTCACAATTACCTACAGGATTATTACTCTTATCTACAACTATACCTTTAATAACTTTAGGAGATTTAACTATGGGAACACCTAATTTAACATTTACATCACTTTGTGATTGTTGAACCATGTCTTTTCCTTGATTACCTTCATTTACCTTAACATCATTACTCTCTTTAGATGCTTTAATCTCATGATACAAATCATTCATCTTCCCCATTAATTCTTCTCTAACACCTGGATCTGTAGTTTTTGAAAATTCAAACTTTAATTTCTCAAATTCAGATTTGTAATCTCTAGTTTCACTTAAATTACTAACTTCATTACTAGGTTGTGTTAATGGATTAGTAGGTAAACTAACTTCATTAAATATACTTTCAAATTTATCATCAAAGTTTTTAGCCCTTAATTTATCTCCTTCTAAAAAGTCTTCTGCTAAAGATTCCTCATTATCTAATCCTCCTAAATCATTTTCTGCAGTAGTATCCATAATACTATCTAGTGCATATTTCTTTTTATTTTTTAAACTAGACACTTTTTCATACTTAGGTACTTTTTTAATATCTTCACTAGTTTTTAAAATATCTGGAGTTGCCTTTTCTTTAACCCATACATATCTTGGTGCTACTATTAAAGCTTTAATAAAGCCTCCAAACCAAGTACCGAAGTTTGGAATAATTGCCATTAAAAGACCAACTGCTATCGCTATAAATATTAGAGGTACTTTAACTATTAAAGGTATTAGAGGAATAAAATATACACCTACACCAACTAAACAACCTATTAATATCTTACCGAATTGTTTAAGTGTAAAAGCACCAAACAATTTAAATTCTACATCTATAATGTTTTGAGGTACTGGATGTGGTTCCATAAATATACTTTAACACTATAGTTTATATTTTATATTACTTTGGGTCAATTATTGATATTAATTACGTATATCTAGGTTAGAAATAACTTTTAATAATTCGTTATTTAATTTATCTCTCTTTTCTAAATCACCACATACGTAAGTTAATAAATATTTATTACCTGGGAGTTCAATTACTGAGAAATATCCAAACAGATTAATATTTCTTTTACTTGAATTAACTCTATCTTTATTTAAAAGATTAGGATTAATTTTAACCTTATTGTATATACAAGCTACAATTGAAGAGAAGTAATGAATTAATTTAATATCAAATTTATTGTATTTACTATCATCTATTTGTGTTGCCATTTCCCCATAGTAAATAACTTGATTGAATCCCTTTATTGATTCTTGAGAAACCTTTTTTAAAGATTTTATATTAAGTTGTGTTAAAGGCTTTCTAACCCCATATGATAATAACCAATAATTTTGATCTAATAGCGCACTATTACTTAGTAATATTACTTTTTCTAACTCAGCTAAGCCTTTAAAATTTAAAAAACTTGTTAAATGATAAGTTCCAATCCACGATTGAAACCATATACTTTTATCATTAAATCTCTTTGAAAAACCATTTTCTAACTTTGGTATTAAACATTTATTGTATCCTAAAAAACCTCTTTTAATCCAAAAAAGATCCATATGTAATAAAAGGAATATCTTTGAGTAACTTTCAGGTAGATATCTATATTTAATATCGTATCTCCATAAAGTTTCTCTTAACTTTATGGTTAGAAAATAAATATATGATAAAAATTTTATTACTATCATTAAACTTTATATGGCTCTATCATAGAATATCTACTACCGTGTTCCTCTACAAACTCTGTAGTCATATCTGTACCACAATTAAACATATCTCCACCTGTATGAGTATTTCTTAATTGAGTAACATCATAACTATCACCACTAACAGTTATTAAACATCTGGAATCTAAAAGAAGAGCATTTTGATTATTTAAAACTACAAAAGACACTACCCCTATTACAACTATTAATACACCTAAACCTAAGATAACTAACTTAGTATTCATAGACTACTATTAAAAGATATATATAATGATATATTAAAATTACTATGAAGACAAAGTGAAGTCATTATCTTTAAAGCTGTAAAAGCCATTTGTAGACACAATTACATGATCAAGTAGTTTAATACCTAATATCTCACCTGCTTTTACTAAAGTTTTAGTCATCTCACAATCTTCCCTTGATGGCTCATAATCTCCAGAAGGATGGTTATGAGAGATAATAATAGCAGTTGCATTACTTTTAATAGCAAGTTCATATACTTCTCTTGGATGAAGCATTGCTTCATTAACAGTACCAATAGATACTAACTCTTTAGAGATTAAAATATTCCTAGAGTTTAATATGAAAACAATTAAACATTCCTTTTTAGAAGATAGGTACTCACTCATTAAAGTATAAACCTCTTTAGGAGTTAAAATCTCAGGCTTTTGTGTTAAATTTAACCTTTTAATAAGTTCAATTGAGGAGATAATTTGAGAAGCCTTAGTTATACCAATACCCTTAATATCAGTTAAATCACTTATAGTTATAGAATTAATTCCTTTTTTAAGTATTAAATTTAAAACTTTTTTAGAAAGATTAACAACGTTTTCTCCTTTTCTACCTGTTCTAATAATTAAACTTAAAAGTTCATCATCACTTAATTTGGATAAACCATATTTAATTAATTTTTCTCTTGGATATTCTATCCTATTTAAATCTCTTAACATTTAAATATATTAAGTGATTTAATTTACAAAGTTATTACAGAAAAATATTTTAAGTATATAAATATTAAAGCAATTGAATTATTCAAAAAGAATAAATAAATACATAACAGCTATACCAAGAATAAAACTTAATATCCTTAAGATATATTTAAAACTATTACTCTCCCTATGTATTTCTGGAACTAAATTTACTAATGCAATATATATAAATTGACCAGCTGCGAATGGTATTAAAAATGTTGATACACCATCAACTAATTCGTTAAGTAAAAATGTTATTACTACACCTATCATTGCCGTTAAACCAACTAAGAGATTTGCAATTAATACCTTTTTCTTATCCCACCCGCTATATATTAAAATACCTGCATCTGCTAATTCTTGAGGTATTTCATGCAATACTACAGCAATAGTTGTAGCTACTCCAACTGCAGGACTTACAATAAAAGATGTAGCAATTGCTATTCCATCTAAAATATTATGTACACTATCTCCTACTAAATTAATTTTAGCTAATTTCTTATTATGTTTATGAGTAGTATGATCATCTTCTAATTCATGATGATGTTGATGAATAGTTGATTCAACAATTAACATAAATATTATTCCTAAGAATAAAGAAATCATAATATCTATACTAAATCCAAATTCTTCTATAGATTCCCCTAATAAATGAAAGAATGAATCTCCAAGTAATGTACCTGCTGCAAATGAAACTAATAGAGATATTATTAAAGATTTAGAACTAATCTTTCTAAAAAATAACAGAACTCCAATTAATGATATAAGACTAACTATTAGTGAAGCTAATAAACTATTTAGTAATTCCATAAATGACTATTAAAATTTAAAATATTTGCTTAATTAAATGAATTGTTTGAAATTCATCTTTTGATTCGTAGACTATTTCAAATCCCATTGAAACCCAGTATTCTAATGAACCAGGAATATTCCTTTGGGTATGTAAGTATATATAACTGTATCCTTTTCTTTTTGCGAATGACTCAATTTTTTTAAACATCTTTCTTCCTAAACCTTTTCGCCTTAAAGATTTTAGAATATAATGTCTCCACAACGAAATAGTACTATCTCCGTTAAACACTTCTGGATCTAAAAATTCATAGTTTCTATCATATGGTCTAGCTGCAATTGTACCAACTATAGTATTTTTATCTTTTAATACTAAAAATAGTTTTTTTTCACCTATGTAGAAGTTATTAACATCATCGATATCTTTATGCCAGACAGGATTATATTTATATCCAAAGTCAGCTTCTAAAACACCGAAAATAAAATTTCTTACTTGTGGAATATCAAATTCTTCTAATTTTACAATTTTTAGCTTATTCATTTCTTAAGATAACTGCTGAATTAACTACATCATTAAAAGGATCAACTCTAAGTATTGGCTTAAAGATTTTGAATATTGAACTACTTAAAGGCCTATATAATATTCTCCTATTACCCCAGCTAGATCTAGCAACTATATGTGTTCCCGACTTAGAGGTAGCTTTAATTCTTAAGAAAATCTTTCTTTTTGTTGAAGAATTTAAGCCTGCCAATGCTGCAACAAATACTGTATTGTAATCTTTATAGTTAAATCTTTCACCACTTGATTTAATAATTTTAATACTACTATCTAAATCTAGCTGTTTAATTAACTTTTCGGATAGGTTAACAGCATCCTCGTCCATGTCTATAATTGTTGATTTGATATTATGATAAAGAGATAGAACAATTGCAGTCATGGGGAGTGGACCACCTCCGATAAATACAACTTCATGATTATCATGTTTAGAGCACCCCATTAAAGTAAATATTTCTAATTTTGTTAAATCAATATAATTCTTTATATAAGGGAATTTTTTAAACTCTTCTATTGAGTTATTAGAGGAAATTATTCTAAGTGACCAATATTTTTCAAGCTCATATTCTGCCTTTGCAGATAGAATCTGCAATCTTGATATTTCATACCTTGTCAGCTTAGCATCTAAAGAATACTTAACCGATTTTTCTACAAGTTGAGTAAATAATTCGTTTACTTCAGTGCTTGGAGTAAAATCCTTCAATTCCTCAATCTTTTTATATAATTCTCTTATTGTCATATTTATTTACAATCTCTACATTTACCACTTAAATTTAATTCAATATTAGAAAACGATATTTCTTTAGGCAATATTTTTTTTAACTTTTTAATATCAACATCAACTGGTATAACTTTTTCACAATTTTTACATATAAAGTGTTGATGATAATCTCCCTCTATATTTAATTCAAATGAGGATATACCTTTTTTAATATTTACCTCTCTTAATATTCCAAGGCTTGTTAATAGTGTTAAATTTCTATATATTGTTACTTTATCAATTTGAGGTAGTTTATTAATTACATCATTAGCAGTTAATAGAGATCTATCTTTAAATAACTTTAATATTAAATCTCTTTTTGTTGAATGTTTCATAAAATGCAATTAAGTTGCGAAATTATATTGCAACTAAGTTGCATTGTCAAACACTAATTAAATTTAGGTGGTATTTATAGATGTTTAATTATTGGTTAATTATTCTTTAATTGTTCAATAATATGTTCTGGGAAGTTATCTCTATTTAAAATATTTTTAAATGAAGATATTTTAATTAAAGCTTCATCATAACTAGTTAATAAATCATAATCTCTACCTTGTACTAAACCAAAGTAACCTCGACTTACAAGTGATAAAAACTTAGTATATAGTCTTGGCAATATTCCAATTGTAGGTCCAAATACCATCTCTTCATTTTGTGCCATTCCTAATTTATATCTCATAAATAATCTAAAAGCTTTTAAATCTGGAGTAAAGTTAGTTCCTTTTCTCATTTCAATTACTAAATGAAATATACTATTAGTGTAACTATATTTAGGATTATTTTGTATAAAGTCTTTAATTGATAATGTTTGTTGATTTAATAAAAATTCTAAATCATGAAGTTTTAATCTGTTATTAAATATTATCCTTGTAATTATCTTATTCTTTTTTAAATCTTTATCGTATTTAAAAAAAAATGTAGAGATTAAAAGTGATCTCTTGTTATTAATTTTGACGACCTTGTAATCTTTTTCTTCAGGCATAAAATTAAACTTCAATATATTTATTATATATCATTGTGTGTATTTATTTAAAGATATGATTGAACTTTAGTACAAAAGTAATAATATATTTATATAATTATTATTTTCATTCTATGTCATACTTAAACACACTAAAGGTTATTTTAGTTATATCTATAGCAGGAATACTGTTTTCTGGTTACTTATCTTATTATGAGCTCTTTTCTGTAAATGGTTGTAGCGATGCAATAATATCTTGTGGGACAAAGAATGTAACTATTGCAAATTTACCAGCATGCGTTTATGGTTTTGTAATGTATTTAATAGTGTTTATTCTTTCACTAACTAGTTTATTAAAGAATAGGAAGTAATAAAGATTTTAGTCAAAATTCTTAGTTAGGATTCTTCTTGAACTTTTAAATACAATACGTCTAGAGTGAGACAATGTGGTTTACCAAAAGGTTTAGGGATTTCATGGGTATATACTCCCATACTAAGAACCCCTCTTGCAATTAATTCATCAATTAATCTAAGTACTCTTCCCTCACTTAAGAATCTATTTTTAACACACTCAACAATTAACCAACTCTTAGTAACATAGTTTAAACCAGTAGAAGATGTATATGGAATAATTACCTCATTTAATAAAAAGGAGATATCTCTTTCAATATCACTTTCTCTTCTCTCTATATATTTATCTATAATATTAGTCATACTTCACAAAATAATGGGTGTTGATAAATAAAATTTACTAATTCTACATCAATATTTGGATTATATACCCCTGAAACATCTTTACCACTTTTTAATCTATTATAGTAATCTCTACTGTTATTCATAATATCCATAAGTAATGATAAACATTTTATTGCTTCAAATTGATCTACAAATACAGGTATTGGTTTTACTTCATTACCTATAAAGTATCTATAAGTTACATTAGATTCATTTTCATTTACTGGTAAGTGAGCTAATAAATCAAAAATATCATTAACTTCAATTTTAATATATTGTGCTTTACCCACTTTAATATTTTTCCTTAAAGATAATATTTTTGTAACTATAGTTAATAGTACTATCTGTAATTTTTCATATATATTAAACTCTTTTGGATTAGTAAATTTATCATCTATACATTTAGAAGTTTTATCTCTATCAAGTTCTTTAGAATGTATAAAGCTATCTAATCTAATATATATTCTTAATTCCTTACCTCCAACACATAAATGAAGTATTACAGGCATTTCTAAATGAACATCACAACCAGATAATTCTTCTAATATTGCAGATCTATCTTCTACCTTTTTTAACAAAGATCTTTCTCTTAAACCCCTACGGGCAGTTTTCCACATCTCTTTTAATTTATCTAGCGATATTTCATTAGTTATGAAACTAGTTTGTCCATTAGCATTTAAATGATTACTAAACTCATTTAATCTAAACCATTCTTCAAAAGCTATCTCTACTAAATCAGAAACTCTGGTATCAGGATTTTGTATTAGTGGTAAATATATACTCACGAATTCTTTAAAAAACTTTTTTAATTTATCATCATAAATTGGTATATCCTTTAGGGGATATTTGTAATCACCCCTATTTTTAATTAAAAACAATACTTTATACAGATAAAGTAACATATGACCCTGTACACCTCTAAAGGATCCATATAGTTTTTCAATATCATCTTCAGTTAAAAGAGATCTCTCTATTCCTTCATCTAATTCTCTAATAGCTTCAATACTACTTAAAGATATTAGAACAGATTTATCTCTTAGTGTTTCAACGCTAGTTACCTCATCTACTCTAGAAAATAGTGAGGATTGTCTTGTATATAATAGATGTGCCATAAAAAAAAGAGGCTTTAAGCCTCTCTTTTAAAAGTTAATTAAATAAACAATGCTGTTCAATAGTTAAATGTAACCAAATCAAGTTAGTCCTCTTACTAGTATTTATCAAACCCTATAGGAAATTTAATGGCGGGATGGAAGGGGATCGAACCCTCAACCTTTCGCGTGACAGGCGAATGCTCTAACCAGTTGAGCTACCACCCCATTAACTGGGTAAATGAATTTTACCAAAAAGAAGTTGTTCTTACTACACTAATCTTTAAAATATCCTACATAGAAGAAATCTATATGTGATTTAATAGCAGCTCTCCTATCAAATGTACTATCCCCTATAAATAAATAGTCAATTAATTCATAATTACTATTCTTTATTAATTTAAATCCATCTATTTCAGGTTTGGATAATAATGTTTTACCTCTATCAATAATATCTTTAAAATATTTAAATACCTCATACTTTGTAAGTAATGGTTCTACAGTCTCTCTCATATTTAATGTCCATAAATATATTTCATACTCATTATGGTGTTCTTTAATAAATCTAATTAACTCCATATTAGTTTCATATCCTTCTAAATGTTCTTTTTCAAATCCCCTTGTTATATCTTCTACCTGTTTTTTAAATTCAATTCCTACTTTTCTAGTTACTCTGTTAATATTATCTACCATAGTAAGACTGGGTTTAATATGCATACCATAACTCTCTATTAATTTAGTAATCTGGGATTCCCATATCTCCCATGGAAGATTTAATTGTATTAAGGTTTGATCAAAATCAAATATTAATACCTTTTTAGGATTGTATTTTAAATATTCTTCAAGTAATACCATAATTAAAGTATATCAAATATTTATTGAATATATATATCGGGGTATAATTAAAAATTGCTGATGTGGCGGAATTGGTATACGCGCTAGCTTGAGGTGTTAGTCCCGTAAGGGGTGCAGGTTCGAGTCCTGTCATCAGCAAAAATCAGATTAATAATATATTGAAGAATTCTTTAGGGTAATATGCAGTTCAATTAGTCCTGGGACCCACTTTCCATCCTCTAATATCCAACATAAGTCAAATTGCAATTCACAGATATCTCCTATAATTTTATTCGCAGAAGTAAGACTAGATGCATAATGATGAAAGCCATCGGCTAAAGATTCATTTAATTGGCTCCAAAATTCTTCTTTCATTTCTGGTGTAAAATTATTTATTCTAAAAAACTCATCAAACATCTTATCAGCATCTATAGTGTAACCCTTTTCAGGATCTGCTAAATACGTTAAGTTACCAAAATAAGATGATCCACCAACTTTAGTATACAGATTTTGTATTCTAGATATCTCTGGTACTTGTAGGTTACCTTCTATTACATGTCTAGTTTCAAAAGTATGACCGTCCAAATAAAAAATATTTTCAAATCTCTTTTCTATCATCCCAGGATCAATAGACAATCCTTTTGCTTTTTGTGCTGGTCCACTATAGTCAAAGTCTAAAAAATGAATTGAGGATATGGCACTTAATAAAAATATCTCTTCAAGTGCTCCTCTAGCTAGCGCAATAGGAATCCTATATTTTTCTACATTCGTGTTTTCATCCTTTGTTTTTGACAAGGTATAAGGTTCATCAATATCTAAATCTCCAGTTGAGGATCTGTCTCTAAAGAATTTGATTAAGGGAGGTAAATGTCTTGGATTATCTACATAATTATTTATCATAGTTAACACCAAGTCTTGACCATCTCTTTCTAAGAAAAAGATTCCAATTCCAAGAGCACTATATGCTGGTTTAAACACTAAGGGTAATTCTATCCGACTATCTAATATTTTTTCAACAATAACTTTAATATCTAAGGCTTCTTGCTCTATTGTTTCATATAAACTTAATTTATTATTAACTGAGAAATCGTCTAAATCCTCTGGAAGTCTTTGCGACTCTTGGGATCTTTGTAAATAATCTAAATATCTTCTAAAGGTACTATCTTCATATCCTATAGGGTAAAAATATTGTGGTTGTCTAAATGGCCCCCCTTTCATTATATGACGCCCTACATATTTATTACTTAAAAATTCATTTACAGACCTTCTTAAGTCAACTAAGTTAATTTCCCTCCTCCAATCAACAACCCTTATTCCCCTATAAATACGAATACTTTCTGCAGTATCTCTTCTAATAACAGGTAGTGTAGCTTCTAAGATATTTTTTGGCTGATTCATATATAACCTTTACTACTTTATTTTATAACTATTATTTACCAATATCCAATAAAACTAAGATTTTATTAAATAGTATTTACAAGAACCTGATTATTGAGATACCAGTTTAGAATTATTTAAGATAAAACTGTTGTAATACTTTCAACCTATTTCATTTGATGACTTTATCTCTCATCCTTATAACTCCCTACAGCCTCCATTATACTTGTATAACCATCTCTCTTTAAAAGATCCACTAATCCTTTATTAATCTCTCCAATTAACTGTGGACCTTCATATATCATTCCTGTAATTAATTCAATTAATGTTGAACCTCTTTTAATCTTTTCATAAGCATCTTCTGCATTAAATATACCACCAACACCTTTAATAATTAATTTATCACCATATTCACTATACGTTTTAGAGATAAGGGAATTACTTAAATTAACTGTTGGTTTACCACTAATACCACCCTTAATGTTTTTAGGAATATTATCTTTAATTAAAGAATCAGAATAATCTTTATTTAAATTACCAATAGTAACTCCACTAATATATTTAAACTCTACAATAACATTTAATAATTTTTTAAAATCACTCCATTCTAAATTAATAGGCATTTTAATAAATACAGGTTTATTAATCTTTAATGAATTAATCTTAAGTAATAATTTTTTTAATTTAATAGGAGTAGTAAATGGTTCACCTCCAAAAGTATTAGGACAAGAGATATTAATTTCATAAAAATCCCCTGTATTGTTATTTAGTAATTCTAAAAAACATAAATAGTAATCATTTATTCCATTAAATTCTGATTTAGTTCTCTCACAATTAGTTTTAGCAATTGATATACAAACTGGGAAATCATTAACAACACCTTTTGATTTTAAAATTTTAGGAATAATATTTTTAACACCAATATTTTTTAAACCATAATATACAACTAATGCCTTTGATTTTTTAAGTCTATATAGCCTTGGGTTTGGGTTACCAATGTAACTCTCATAAGTAATTGACCCTATTGTTCCAAAACCAAACCCAACGGAGGGCAATATATTAATTAAATTAGCATCTTTATCAAACCCTGCACTAAGTCCTACAGGATTTTTAAACTTTATACCATTAATACAAAGACTCAAAATATCATTATTGTATGAAAATATAATAGAAGTTAATTTTCTAAATAATTTGTACTTACCTAAAGTTTTACCAAAGTCCGTAATAAAGTCATGAATAACCTCTGGGTCAAATAGAAAGAAAATATGTTTTAAAAAGTTTTTGTAAAAAAATTTAATAATAGTTCTATGCATATACATTTTAAAAGTATTTAATTCTACTCCCTGTTTTTAAATTTTGAAATATATATGCGTTTAAACCAGTTCAGTTGGACTTATAGCTAATTCTACTTCACCTGTTTTATCTGCCATACCCTCTAATGGAATAGTAAAGTAAAATGTTGATCCTTTATTCTCCTCACTCTCAAACCACATTCTACCGTGATATGTATTAACAATAAGTTTAACAACATATAAGCCTAAACCTGTACCATTAATTTTTTTATCAGCTACATTTTTAGCTCTAAAGTTTTTAGAAAATACTTTATCTTGTTGATCCTTAGGAATACCAAAACCTGAGTCTTTAACTGAGATTATTATGTTTTTATCATCTTTAGTGTAATCAACAATAATTGGTGCGTTTTCAGGAGAATATTTAATAGCATTTGTAATTAAATTGGTAAGAATAAGTCTAATTAAACTTGGATCAATATGTAAATTTAAATAATCACTTTTATTAAATTGTATTCTACTTACATCAATTTTATATGATTGTGCAGCATCTGAAATAACATCTTTAATTAAATTATTTAATTCAATATCTTTAGTACTTACATATAATCTTCCAAATTCCATTCTAGTAATATTTAATAAGCTGTCTACATATGCAATTAAACTTTTATTTGAAGCGATTACTGTATCCATAGTAACTTTACCTTCACTACTTAATTTATCATATACTTCATCTTTAATTAATTCTAAATTCCAACTAATACTAGTCATTGGTGTTTTTAATTGATGAGCAGTAACTGATACAAAATCAGTTTTCATTTGATCACTTTTTTTAGCTAATGTAATATCTTCTTCTGTACCAATAAACCCTATTAAATCCTTTTTACTATCAAATATTGGAGATATAACGCTTCTTGCAGTATATAACTCACCATTCTTTCTTTTGTTAACTAACTCTCCTTTAAAAACCTCTTTTTTTTCTTTAATAATATGCCACATCTCCTGATAAAACTCTTTAGGCATTTGGCCTCCCCAAAGACTAGGATTTTTACCTAAAACTTCTTGTTGAGTATATCCTGTAATTCTAGTAACAGAGGGATTAGCAAAAATAATTTTACCATCTAAATCAGTAATAACTATATGGTTAAATGAACTTAGTACTGCGAGTTTAAATACATCTGAATTAGCTAAATCTATTAAACTTTTTACTTTGTATACTAAACCTTTATTAGTTTCAATAACATTATCTAACCTCTTTTTATTAACATCACTTAGGTTTTGATATGCCTCATTTTTTATCTCTTCTAAATCTTTAGTATTTAATGTAATAGGAGTTTCAACTTCTTTAGCAGTATGTGTTAAAAAATCACTTGTGCTGCTTCCTGCAGCTTTAGCTAAGGTAACATCTTCTTCTGTACTTAAAAACCCTATTAAAGTGCCATTAGAATCAATTAAAGGAGTAATTACTACCCTCGCATTATATATCTCACCATTCTTTCTTTTATTTATTAATTCACCTTTAAATACTTGTCTTTTATTTTTAATTGTATCCCATAAATTTAAGTAATATTCAGAGGGCATCTGTCTTCCCCAAAGTCTTGGTGTTTGTCCAATCATTTCTTCCTTAGAATACCCTGTAATTCTCTCTGCAGATGGATTTGCAAATACAATTTTGCCATCTAGATCAGTAATTACTACATGGTTAAAAATATCGTTAACAGCTATTTGAAATATTGAAGGATTTATATTACTACTAGAGAGATTCATATTATATTATTAAAAATACAACTTTATTATCACATATCAAAAATTAATTTGGAACTTAATTTATTAAATTCTTTACTTATGTTTTAACAAAACCTATCATTATTTAAGCACTTTTCTTATCTTTAAAATTTAACTTAATGAAACATAAAGAGAATTTAGATACTGTTTTAGTTGCATTAATATCAAGTATTTATGTAACTTTTTGTTACGTTAAATACGTTATTTTACTTCCTTCAACTATATATACTTTAATATTTTTTGTACTAATTACATTTTTAGGATTAGTTTTAATATATTTATCGTATAAAGATATATACTCCATGGAAGTACCATCTCATTTACTATACATTCTATTAGGTGTATTTGTAGCTATAAATATATTATTACTTCCCTTCGATTTTAGTTTAACTTTTGGTAATTTATACTTTTTCCCAATTAACAATCTATTTATAGGATTAATTTGTGGAGGTATTGCTCTATTAATATATCTATTAACTAAAAGAAAAGGTTTAGGAGAAGCTGACATCTATTTATTCACATTAATGGGATTAGTGTTAGGTAGTAATAAAACAATATTAGGTTTCTATTTAACACTAATTTCAGCAAGTATTTACTCAATATATATATTAATTAAAATTAAAAAGTTTAAAGAAGTTAAAATACCCCTAATTCCATTTATCACTTATGGAATACTAGCTAGTTTAATACTTTAATACCTTCATCCAATACAAAACGTTAGAAGATTATAGTAATCTTTACCGATTTTGAGATATTAAAGAGTAATTAATTAATCTTAAGAATAACAAATCCCCCAATTGCTTGGGGGATTTTAAGTCTAATTAAAATAATGAACTTATCTTTTAACAGATATTGTTGCACTATTCTCAGCATCTGGAGATGCTACTGTTACTCTTCCATTAGATTCTGAACAAATAGTATAACCTGTATCTAATGCAGTTCCAGTTGAAGGATCTTGAGGAATTCCAACAATATATTCAGGTACCAAGTCCGTTGCTAAATTTAAATTACCTACATCTGTTCCAATAGCTGTAACTGTTGGACAAGTTGAAATTGTTCCTAAATCTCCTAATGTATTTCCATCTTCAGATGTAAATTGAGTTACAGCATTTAATATTTGTAATACATCAGAACTTCTTTGAGTATTTCTAGCATCAGCAAAGTTTTTAGCAGGATTAATTGCAATAAAAGTAATTGCAGCTAAGACAGCAATAAGACCAACTACCACTAATACCTCAATAAGAGTGAATCCCTTCTTAACTTGATCCATAATTTTTTTTATAATATTTAACATTTTTATTAAATCATAATTTATAAAAGATTAAAAGTTTTTTATACTTCATTCCAACTTTGAATTACCATATCTGGATTTATTGTTTGAATCGTTATATCTATTCTAAAGTAATATCCTTCTTTATCTGAACTTACTTGAAATGATCTATTAGTATTCCCACTTCCACTAATTGTTCCAATGACACAATCTCCAAAACTTAAATTTCTTGTTTCATTACCAATATATGTATCACTAATCTTTAATTCATTTAGAGCTATCTCTGCACAACTTTCTGCTAATGCTTTTGATTGTTTACCTTTTTCAATTGAAGATATTGCAACTATATTTTCAATATTAATAGATAATGAACTATATACTACTAATAATCCTACAACTGAGATAATTATTACACTTACTAATGTAACAAAACCTCTCTTTTGTTTGTTATTTAATTTTTTATCTAAAGTATGCACTTCCATAAAATGTTTTTGAATAATTTAAATCTGATCTATTATCTGGATTAACATGGGTTAGAATAAATTCGTAATGGATTACTTCATTTAAACCAGTTGGTGTTAAATTTTTAAAAGTTAAGTTACTAGCTATTACATTACTTGAGGTTAATGATATTGCAGGGTTAGCGCCTTCTGTAATTTGAATAGCTCCTGAAGTAATATTTACAACTACAGGATTTATTACTCCATTAACAAGAGATAAAGAATTAGCACTATTACCTGCTGTTGGAGAATTAATACTATCACTTGATCTGAAATAGTTATTTAAATAATCAACTACAATAGCTCCATTTTGATTAACTTCATTAATTGTTAATGTTTTATTCTGACTCTCTACAATTGCTGTTATAAAGCCAATAAATGATAATAAAACAACACTTACTAAAGATATATATAGTAGGGATTCAATAAGAGTAAATCCTTTAATTTTCTTTTTTAAACTTATTCTATTTTTTATCATTTAATTTCTTTTATTGTTCATTTATTCTTAAAAATTCAGCTGAGTTACTAGAGAATGCAACATATGATTTATCTCTATCATAGTCATATACAACGCCTGATGCAGTTGATGACAAATTCAGTTCTCCTCTTATGGTTAAGTCTGATGGGTCAGAAATATTAATCGTTGTAAATTCTCTTGGACCTGAGTCAAGAGCCAGGAAAGCAATAGTTCCTGTAGGGTTAATATCTATATCGTTAACATCATCATCAACATCTAGACTATCTAAAAACGTAGGAGAAAGAGGATTTGTTACATCAATAGAATATATAATTTCATCCTCACAACCTAAGTAAACCGTATTTGAATAATATGCTACAGTTAAACAATTAGAATTCCCTGGCTTGTCATATGATGCTACTTCGTTTGGATTAGCCTTATCACTTACATCATAAACTACCAGTTCCTCTGAATTACTCGAAGTGGAAACATACGCATAATTTCCACTTACAACTACTTCATACATTGTTCCCCCAGAATAATTATCTGAACCAATAAATGTTGGTGCAATGTTTGGGTTATTAACTTGAACGATAAAAAATTCATCACCACCACCTGCCGAAGATCTTACAAAATATACATAGTTTGAAGAATCAATAAAAACTCCATTTGCATCATGATTACTACTAGCATTGTAAGTAGATGACATAGTTGGGTTAGATGGACTAGATAAATTAAATATTTGTAGCTCTGAAGAATTACTACTAGATGCAATAGCTCCAAAGTTTCCATTAGGAGATACTGCAATATTTATTGGTGCAGAAGTTATCGTTTGAGAATTAGTTACACTTAAAGCTCCATCAACATCAATTGTTAAAAAATTAGGAGATCCTCCATTTCTAATAATATATGAATAATCATTAATATATGTAATCTTAGTTCCCCCTCCATTATTTAATAAATTAAAACTATCTGCTAGGGTTGGATTTGTCCAATAATCTAAAATTACTGTTCTTAACCAATTAGTAAAATAACTAGATATTACTACACTATTATTTGCACTAAAAAACGATGGCCAAGTTACAGTTGAAGTAACTAACTTAGTTTCAGAATCAACTGTTGAAATATCAACACTTCTAACATACTCTCCATTTAAATCAGATGATCCACTAGTTACCCAATTACTTCCTGCTAAACTTAATCCATAACTACCATCTGTTAAGTTTGAATAATCAATATCTCTAATACTTCTAATTGCTTCTAATCCCTCTTCAGCTAAAAATATAGCCCCTGTCCTATAACTACTTAATTCTGAATTTTGAATAGATACAACTAGTCCTGAAGCTAAACCTAAACTCACTATTCCAAATAGTGAAATTGATAATATTACTTCAACTAAAGAAAATCCTTTTTTATTTCTTCTTACTTTTTTTAAGTTTAATCCTTTTAGAATTTTTAAAACTTTAATTCTCATTATTTAATATACTTATCTATTAACTCTATAAATTTTCAATTAATAATCAACAATACCTAATGAATTAATTGTAATAACATCACTATTTACCTCTCCATTAACATTAATAGTTGCACTTGTATTTGGAATACCACTAAATTTAACAAAATTAACTTCATTATTACCACTAAAGGATACTCCATCAAAAGAATATACTTGATCAAGAGTTACATCCCTTGATACATAATCATTCCCACTATAAATTGTTACACTGTTTCCACTAAGATATACTCCCCAATTAGAATCATTTTTTTGTGATCGAGCCAAAATATTTGCACTTCTAATTGAAGTAATTGTAAGGGTTGTTGCATTCTCTACTTCAGATCTATATAGAAAGGAATTAAAAAATGGTACTGAGAATCCAGCTATTATGGAAACTAATGCAATTGATAACAATACTTCTACTAGTGTAAATCCTTTCATATTTTATTTACTAATTAATTAGTTTGAACAGTTCTACCTCTTGCTGCATCATTTATATTTCCAACTAAATTATATATTGGAAGAATAATAGATAGGGCTACAAATGCTACTCCTAACCATACAATAATTAGTAATATAGGTTCTATTAAAACACTTAAGTTCTTTAAAGTATTCTCATTTTTTAATTCATAAACCTCCCCTATCTTTGAAAGAGATTTACTTAGTGACCCAGATTTCTCTGAAGAAATTAATAACTGTCTAGAGTAAGGTGGTAAGACATGCCCTATATATTTATATTTATCAACAATCTGACTAAAGGTATACCCCATTTCTAATTGAGATTTCATAAACTCATAAAAAACTTTATACCTTTTATACACAGTTGAAGATATTAATAAATCCATAGCATTTAATAATGGATAACCAGTTTGTAATAGAGAACCTAATAAAAATCCAAATCTAGCTACTTCTACTTCTGTTAACATTCTTCCTAATAGTGGAATTCTAAACATAATTTCTTGACCAATGTGTTTACTTCTTTTAAATATAAAGAGAAAAAAGTATATAATTCCAAAAACAATAAAGATTAGTGGAATAACTATACCCCCATATGCATCTAGAAAATCTCCTAAACTAATTAATGCTTTAGTAACCCCTGGTAATTCAATGTTTAATCCTTTATACACTGATGTTATTCTAGGTAATACAAAAAGTATCATTGAAAACCCTACAATAAAGATTAGTATTAAAACTAATACAGGATACAGACTAGCTGATCTTATCTTGTTTTTAAACTCTCTCTCCTTTTGCATTTGAGATAAAACTATTAATGTATTTTCTTTAAGTTTTCCACTTCTTTCTCCAATTTGAATTACAGATAAAAGATGACTAGGTAAAAGGTTTACTCTTTCTATACTTTTCCAAATACTACTTCCATCTTTAATATCTTTTTCTATTGATTCAACTGTATGTTGTAAACTTTTAGAAGATGATTCTGCTTTTAATACTTGAAGAGATGAAGATATATCTAAATCTGATGAAATAATTAAACCAAAATTCTCAAAAAATATCTCTTTTTCTTTTTGAGTTAACCTTTGTTTAAATAGAAACTCTAATATTTTATTTCTCTTTTTGATAGCCATAGATTTTTCTAGAATCAACTTCACTTGGAGCTACTCTTATTAATTCATCAATATCAATTAAACCCTCTTTTACCTTTTCTATACCATCATCAAACATAGTTCTTGCTCCATTCTTTGTAGCTAGTTCTCTAACTTCTAAACTTGATGGATTTTTTAAAATTACATTCTTAATATCTTCAGTTATGTATATTAATTCAAATAGTCCGATTCTTCCTTTATATCCTGTGTTATTACATGCAGAACATCCTTTACCTTTAAATAGCGTTAATTGATCTTTATTAAAATACTTTTTAGGATCTGGGAAAAACTTTTCTAATTCATTAAAGCTTGTTTCATAACTATATCTACAGGTAGAACATATTCTTCTGGATAATCTTTGAGCAATTATTAAATTTAAGGTTGAAGCGAGTAAGAATGGCTCTACCCCCATATCTAAAAGTCTAGGGATAACTGTTGCTGCATCATTTGCATGAAATGTAGATAGCATTAAGTGTCCTGTAAGGGATGCATTTATTGCTATTTCAGAAGTCTCTCTATCTCTAATTTCTCCAACTAAAATTACATCTGGATCTTGTCTAACAATTGATCTTAAACCTCTAGCAAATGTTACTTCAGTTTCTAGATTAACTTGAATTTGATTAACTCCATCAATTTTATATTCTACTGGGTCTTCAATTGTTGTTATATTAATCTTTGGATCTTTAAGTTTTTTAATTACAGAATACAAAGTTGTAGTTTTACCACTTCCTGTAGGTCCAACAGTTAATATCATTCCAAATGGTCTGCTGGAAGCTTCTTCTAATATTTTATGATCAGCTTCTCCTAAACCTAAATCATTTAAACTTAGAGTTCTAATGTATCTAGATAAAATTCTAATAACTACATTCTGTCCATTAATTGTAGGTGCAATTGATATTCTTAAGTCAATTCCATTATCTCCTGTTTTAACTCTAATTGCTCCATCTTGAGATGAAAAATGATCATCTATTCTTAAATTAGAAAGTACTTTAACTCTGTTTATTAAGTTTTCAAAGATATCTCTTGAAGTACTACCAACCTCATGCATAACTCCATCTATTCTAAATCTAATATCTACAGATTCTTCTTGTGGTTCGAAATGAATATCACTTGCTTCTAAATCTAGAGCTTCTTTTAATACTTCGTTAAATATTTCAGAAGCTACTCCGTATTCTTTTCTCTCTATAGTTTGAAATTTTTTTTCAAGAGATACTTTATATATATTTAGTACTTCATTCACTACATTGTTATCAGAATATCCAACCTCAATTGTTTTACCTTTAAATACTTCTTTAGCTTTCAATTTAATATCTTCTAAATATTCTACTTTTGAAGTTGTTAATAGAAATCTTTTTGGAGTTTCTTTTACAAATACACAGTTGTATCTTCTAGCAAATTTCTCAGGTAATCTTAAAACATCTTCATTAGATGGTTTAGATACTTCTAAGTCAATAAATCTAACATTGTTTTCTTCTGCAATAGCTTCTAATACAAGTTTTCTAGTTAATAGCTCTTTTTCAATTAATGTATTAATTATCTCTTCATTGGATCTACCTTCTAAGCCTTTTAAATCAGACTCTTCAATGTAGTTATGTTTAATTAAATACGTTATTAAGTTTTTATCACTTAGATCCATTTTTACTTATTAATTCAAAAATAGTGGTTACCATTTTAGCGAGTGGAGTACTCCCTTTGTTTATATACTCAACTCCATATGATATTGCCTTTTCTCTATCTTCTGGTTGACTTAAACTAGTTGCAACTAATATATTTAATTTTTTACCTTGTTTTTTTAATTCATCTAATACTTCAAAGCCACCCATTTCAGGCATTACAATATCTAATACAATTAAGTTGTATTTATTACTTTTTAAAAATTCTAGGGCTTCTAAACCATTAGCTGCTGTATCAACATATACTCCTAGACTATTAAGTTTTAATTTTAATACTCTAGATAATGCTTTTTCATCATCTACTACTAATACCCTGTATTTAAATTCTTTAGGTTTTTCAATTACAACCTTTTCCCTAGATTCAACTGGTTTAACTTCAGGTGTTTTAACTTCAGTATCCAAAGATTCTGTTTCAACTGGTGTAACTTCTTTAGGTGGTTGATTAGCCTTATCTCCAAATTTAGAAAATATTAATTTAGGTGGCTCCACAATTATTTAATTATATATAGTACACATCTATACTACTTAAATTTAAAATTGATTGCAATTTTAATTTTCTTTATAAACTATAAATAATTATTGGTAATATTATTCCCTTCATTATTTCTTAATTACTAGTTAAAATAGATTAGTTATATTTTTATAAATGAACAAAAACTATTTATACATTCTAGTTACAGTATTTGTATTATCTTTTGGGGTAATAGCAATAATGCTAATCGTTGAGAATGAAAACAATAGAATATTAAGAGTAGATAATGATTCAAAAGATGTTATTTCAATGAATGATAGTGCAGATAATACAGTAGATGATCCAGAACAAGATAACGGTAGTGATGATATTAAAGGTGAAGAGTATGTAGATAATGGAAGTAAATATCAAGAGTTTTCTGTTAGTAAATTAATTGCAAATAAGGATAAGAAGCAAATATTGTTTTACCATGCATCATGGTGTCCTACGTGTAAAATATTAAATGACAACTTAAATAGTAATTTAGTGAGCATCCCAAGTGATGTAGTAATATATAGAGTGGATTATGATGATACTCAATATAATCAAATGAAAAGAGATCATGGTATAACATATCAACATACCCTAGTTTATGTTAATGAAAATGGAGAATTAATTGATAAATGGGCAGGAAGTTTAAATGTTGATGAGGTAATTGATAAATTAAATAATGTATAATCAATAAATGACTTTAAAGAAATCTTCACTTAAAAAATATGGTGTAATTACAATAGTTAGTATTGGTTTACTTACGTTAATATTAGTTGTATCTCCATTTTTACAAAACCTATTAAAAGTTAATAATTCACTACCATATGATGTAGCAACTTATGTTGAATACAAACAAGATCAGAAGTTTTTAAATGATAAGAATGTTTTATTCTTTAAAGCTAATTGGTGTGGAACTTGTCATGTAGCTGAAACTAATATATTAAATAGTTTAAGTAGTATTCCAAAAACTCTAACTATATATTCGCTTGATTTTGAAAATAGTAAGAATAATGATTTAAAAAAGAAATATGGAGTAACTACACAACATACATTTGTACAGGTAGATAGAAATGGTAATTTAATTAAAAAATGGGAATTAAGTTATACAGTTAATGAAATTTTAGAGCAGTTAGTTTAGTATTTCTTTTGAGTTTCTTTTGCTTCCTCTACTTCAACCACTTTTACACTAGGTTTCTTAGTAGTTTTAATAGCTACTTCTACTTGAGGTAATATATCTACATACTTTTTAGCTCTTTTGTATCCTGTCATTCTTCTAAAGAAAACTAAACCTTCAATTTTAGAAAAAATTGTATGATCTTTACCCATATCAGTATTCTTACCTGGGTAGAATCTTGTACCTCTTTGTCTAACAATTATTTCTCCGGATTTAACAACTTGACCTCCAAATCTTTTAATACCAAGTCTTTTACCAGCTACATCTACTGTTCGTTTTGCTGATCCGGTTGAGGCTGAATGTGCCATTTATTAGTATTTAATAGATATTACTTTAAACTGTAACAACTCTTTTCTAAATCCTTTTGTCTTTCTATATCTAGATTTAGCTTTAAATGTTCTACTTGTTATCTTTTCTCCATTTACAACACCACTTACTTCAATATTAACTAGAGCTTTTTCAAGGTATGGTTTACCAACTATCATATCCTTTTCATCACCAGCTGCTAATACTTTATCTAGTGATATTTTACCTGTCTCCATAATTACTTTAGGTAATTTGTATTCTTTTCCTTCTTCTAGGTTGTATTGGGATTTGCCCAACTCCACTATTGCAAACTTACTCATATATATTTATTTAGTACCTCGAAGGATACTATAAAATCGCTAAAATCTCAAGTAGTAACTAAGTATTTCTAGATAGTGAATTAACATGAAATTATATAAAAATTTAAAGTGTTAGAACTTTGTAAGTTAAGTGTTTTAAAATATTATTTATTAATTAAGTTTGAGAGTAGTATAATATTAGTATTATTTAACTACTTTTAAACATGAAGAAAAAGAAAATGATTAAAACATCTAAGTTTCAAGTTGTATTACCTACTGAGGTTTTAGAAAAAAGTTATAACAAAGCCTTAGGGTTAGGTTTTAACTCTGTACAAGATATGGTTAGAGTATTTTTAGTAAGTGTTACTAAAAACAATATTGATTTATCGTTCAAGGAGGATCCACTTAGCGAGAAAATATCTCCTGAATATGAAGCTTTTTTAAATAAAAGATTAGAAGAAACCTTAAAAGCTATTGAGGATGGGACTGCATATAGCGCAAATAGTGGAGAAGAGTTAATTAAGATTCTTGATTCCGATGATTAAGAAAGTTTATCTACATAAAAAATTTAAAGAGTCATACAAGAAAAGAGGTTTTAAGGAAAACGAATACATCAAATCATTAATTTCATATGTTTCAAATTTATTAATATATAATCTTAATGATAAAGCTTTAAGAGTACATGATTTAAAAGGGAGTATGAAAGGAAAAAAGTCCCTAAGCTTAACAGATGATATTAGAATAATATTTATTGAAACTGAAACCCAATATATATTTCTAGATATTGGGTCTCACAGTGATGTATATAATCCTTAAAGATCTAATGATTTTTCAGAGTTTTTCTCCATTACTCTTTTACTAAAATCTTCAAGACTCATTTCACCTAAAGTTTCTCCATTTCTTAGCCTTACATTTACACTATTGTTATCTATTTCTTTTTGTCCAATAACTAAAATATATGGGACTTTCATTTCTTGTGCTTTTCTAATCCTATTTCCTAATGTTTCATTACTACTATCTATTTCAACTCTAATACCACTTTCTCTAAGTGTTTTTACAACATTTTCTGAATACTCTAAATGTTTTTCACTAGATATTGGTATAACATTTACTTGTACAGGAGAAAGCCATACAGGGAAACTTCCTGCAAAGTGTTCTATTAAAATCATCATAAATCTTTCAACTGATCCTAATATTGCTCTATGAAGCATTATTGGAGTTTTCATACTTCCATCACTATCTCTGTATTCCAATTCAAATCTAGATGGCATTACATAGTCAATCTGAACAGTTGATAATTGCCATTCTCTACCTAATGCATCTGTAGCCATTAAATCCATTTTAGGTGCATAGAATGCTGCTTCACCAACTCCATCATAGTACTCAATATCATTTCTTTTCATAATATCTATAGCCCAATTTTCTACTTTATCCCAAATTTGTGGATCACCTAAATACTTTTCAGGAGTTTTTGGATCTCTTGTAGATAATCTATACCTATACTTAAATCCAAATGTAGATAATATTTTTTTAGTCATTTGTAGTGCTCTATCAATTTCTGCATCTACCTGATCTTCTCTACAAAACACATGGCAATCATCTTGAGAAAACGATCTAACTCTAGCTAGTCCACTTAATTCTCCAGGTTTCTCATCTCTGTAAAGCATAGCGAAATCAGTGTATCTTATTGGTAAATCTTTATAGCTTCTTGGTTTACTTGCATATATTTGTGTATGTTGAGGACAGTTCATTGGTTTCAAATACATCTCATCTTCAGTATGGTGAGAATGTAGTCTAAACATATCTTCATGATACTTATCGTAATGGCCAGATTTTTTAAATAATTCTGCTTTTGCAACTTGTGGTGTCCAAACTTGTTCATATCCTTCTCTAGTTTGCAACTCTTCTACATAACCTTGTAATAATCTTCTAAGCAATGCTCCTTTTGGTGTATAAAGTGGAAATCCAGAACCTACTAAATCAGAGAAAGTAAATAAATCCATATCTCTACCAATTTTTCTATGATCTCTTTTCTTAGCCTCCTCAAGCATTAATAAATAGCTATCTAATTCCTCTTGAGAACTAAATGCTACACCATATACTCTAGTTAGCATCTCCCTTTTCTCATCCCCTCTCCAGTAAGCTCCTGAAATACTCATTAATTTAAATGCCCTAATTTCAGAAGTACTATTTACATGGGGACCCTTACATAAATCATAATATTCTTCACCTGTATAAAAGAAAGTAATAGTTTTATCCTCACTAACAAATTGTTCTAACCATTCTAATTTAAAAGAATTATTCTTTAATAACTCACGAGCTTCTTCAATACTCACTTCTCTTTTAGTTATTGGTAAATCCTTATCAATAATCTCTTGCATCTTTTTTTCAATCTTTGGAAAATCCTCTTCAGTTAGTTTAATATTCCATAAAGAATCATTTGAAAAACTATCCTCTGTTATATGTGCTACAGCTAATTTAACATCCTCTCCATAAAGCTCTTTAATAGCTTGAGCAAATACATGTTCTGCTGAATGCATTATTTTGTATTTATTTGATTTATCTTTATCCATTTTAAAAATTTAATTACTAATTATTCTATTGATTATATGCCAATATGGCAAAGTTATGAAGATATTCCCCTTTAAGGGGTTGTAGTTGTAGTATTTGTTAACTTAATTACTTTGTGTGTTAACATATCCTGATTATATTACAAATATCTTAAATTTTAAATTAATATTATTAGCTTACAAATACTTAAACAACTTGCAACAACTGGGGTAGAAACTTTTAGTGATAATCCTAAAATTAAAGAGGCATTTGCTAGATGGCTTAATGAGTTAGAAGATAGCGAATATGGCTTAGTTGAACTAAATGGTTTTATTCAATCATTAAACAATAGAAAAGTTGTTACGAATGAAGATATATCATTATTTTTGCATTTAGTAGGACATAGGATACTGGGTTTAGCTAAACTAGATCCAGAATATTCCACCGATAGATTTGATGAATATGAAGTTTTACTAAGAGTTATTGAAAACATGGAAAGATCAAGGATTACTTCAGTAGAACACACTAAAGAATTAATTTCATTATTTAGTTTAAGAATGAGAATTATCTTTGAAATCTACTATAATCCAGATAACCAGGAGTTAAATGCTAAATTAATAGCTTTGCATAGTTTATTAACTAATTTCTTGTTAGAGGCTGATGAGGATACTAAAAGTAAAGGTATCTATGTACAAGCAGCAAGAATATATGAGGCCATTAATATTATATTTGAAATGATGAATTCAAAGAGTTCAAAATATAGTTAATAGATTATTTATGAACAATAATCCTAAGAAATGGGGGGAAGAAGATCATTATTTGTCTGATAAAGAATTTAAGCAATCACATGATGATTTGATTGATCTTTTGGATCGCTACATAGAGGGGGATCCAAGTATTTCACCTACCGAAGCTTTATTAGCACAAATTAGAACAATTTCGATTTATCATCTTAGTCAACAACATATTTCAGAAACAGTAGGAGGAGATGTTACAAAATACTATAGATATCTTACAGATATATCCAAAGTTCTTGAGAACCTAATCAGGAAGCTTGAGAATGAGCTTTCTAGAGAAACTCTTGATAGTATGATTAAATATTTAAGATTCCAAGGTTTTGTAATTTTTGGAAGTTAGATTTCTTACATATATATTTTCTGTGTATAATAAAGTTATTTAAAATTTAAATATGTGCGGTCTAGTTGGATTTAGTGGAGTTAGGGATAGTAAAACACTTAGATCAATGGCAGATCTAATTAAACATAGAGGACCAGATGACGCTGCTTACTTAGAGAATAATAACTTCTCAATAGGATTTAGAAGACTTGCAATAATAGACTTAAGTAAAAATATATATCCAATTACAAATGAAGATGAAAGTATAAAAGTATTTTTAAATGGAGAGATATATAACTATAAAGAATTAAAGAGTGAATTAATTAAACTGGGACATAGATTTAAAACAGAATCAGATACAGAAACAATAGCTCATGGATATGAAGAATGGGGAGTAGAAGTTTTTAAAAAACTAAGAGGCATGTTTGGAATAGCAATATATGACTCACGTAAAGATATATTAATATTATCTCGTGATAGATTAGGTATAAAGCCAATATATTATGCTCAAGTTGATAATAGAATTGTCTTTGGATCTGAAATTAAACCACTAATTAAATTATTTAATATAAATAGAGAAGCCGATGACTTAGAAGTTGAAAAGTTTTTAAGATATAGGGTACATGATAATAGTGATAATACATTTTTTAAAAATGTTAAAAAGTTACATCAAGGAAGTTACATGATAATAAATCCTAATGCTAGTTTTAAAATTAAAAGCTATTGGGAACCTAAGTTTAATTCTAAATTTGAATCTACTAAAAGCGATTTAGAATACTCAGAAGAGTTTAAAAATATATTTACAGAAGCTATAGATTTACACTTAGTAGGAGATGTTCCTGTAGGAGTAACGCTATCTGGAGGATTAGATTCAAGTGGTATTACATCAATTGCTACAAAGTTATACAAAGAGAAACATTCTAATCAACCCTTTTTTGCTTTTTCAGCAATACACCCTGGAGAAAGCATTAATGAAGAGGAATATATTGATGAAGTTGTAAAATTTACTAATGCAGATTCAATTAAAATTATTCCTAAAGTAAATACTTTTTGGGAAGACTTTGATAATTGGTTAAACTTTCAAGAAGAACCTGTAATTAGTGGAGCACCATATGCATACTATGTAGTAATGAGAGAAGCTAGAAAAAAAGTTACAGTTTTATTAAGTGGACAAGGTGGAGATGAATTATTAGCCGGATACATTCCATATTTTCAAACATATATTAAATCTGCTCTTGATAATGGTAAATACTTAGAAATACTTAGAGAAACAATAGCCGGTAGAGATTTATACTCTAAATATTTCTTTGATAAATTAGTTGGTAATTTAAAATTAAAAAGTAATATTCCAATTCAAAGTATCGTTAAAAAAAATAGTGAATTAAAAATGAATTTTAAAAACTTTAGAAACTTAAACGAAAGACTATTTGAAGATGTAACATCCCTTACAACACCTTCACTTTTAAGATACGAAGATAAAAATTCAATGGCTAATTCATTAGAATCTAGAGTACCATTCTTTGATCATAAAGTTGTTGAATATATATTTAATTTACCAATTGATCAAAAAATTAAACATGGGTGGAATAGATATATTTATAGGAATGCTGTTAAAGGTTTAATTCCTGATAAAAATCGTTTAAGAAGATCAAAGGTTGGATTTACTAACCCTGAATGGGAATGGATTGAAAGAAAAAAGGATAAATTTATAGAGATATTTGAATCAGATAGTTTTAAATCTAGAAAGTATTGGGATGCAAATTTAGCTTTAAGTGAGTTTATTGAATGTTTAAAAAACAAAAGAGGTGGGGATATTATGTTCTTCTGGAGGTTATTTATAACTGAGATGTGGCTTAGAAAGTTTGTAGATTGATTAAAATATTAAACTCTGTAAAATATTTAAGTAAATTATTAATTATAAATATTATATGAAAATAGTAGCTACTATAAGTCTAATAGTTTTAACAGTTGCACTTATTGGATTAGGACTTCTTAGCTTTTTAAATTATACAAGTGTTAATGGATTAAAAAACGATTTAAATAATTACGCACTTAAAGATGAAGGGGTTTCAGATTCACTATTAATTAATACTGAATACAACGATACTTACTTTGCTAGTTGTGGTAATAGTATTCTTCACAAAACACAAAGTTTTATTAAAAACTACACAGGAGATGATTTAATAGGGGATGATTGGTTTATATCAGCAGATGGTAATGAAATTTTAAATAATCAATTAAAACAATCTTCCCTAGAACCATTTGATGCTAGTTGGACTACTTCAAAAAAATATTTTGCAGGAGATTTTTCAATAGAGGTAGATTTTAGTAAATTAGATACTCCAGTTAAAACTGATGGTGTTGATACGATATTTTTTGTTAAAGGTATTACTAAAGATTTAGATTTCTTTAACTTTATCTTAGGTAAAAACTTTAGGGGTATTCATTTATCAATAGGTGGAACTAACAATATTGATTCAGGAGATGCTTTTGTATCTAGTGGACCATTGTTTTACTCTAGTTTTGAAGATTTAAAGATAAAAATGACTAGAATCTATTCAACTATTACTGTATTTGTTGATGATGGAACAGGCTTTAGAGAAGTTCTTAAAAAAACTGAAACTACAACTGATCCTGTATCATTAGGTATTGGTAATCAAAACTTTAGTGTAGAAGACTTCAATGTAACTAGCTATGTAAATGGTGTAAAGATTATTGGGTGTGAGAAATTAGATTAAGAATTAATTACTTATTCTAAATAATTAAACAATATCTTTTAATTCAACTATCTTAAATTCTTTAGAATCTCTTCTTTTTAATTCAATACCACCCTTTTCAATTGATCTAACACTTACAACTAACCTTATTGGTAGTCCTATTAAATCACTATCATTTAATTTTTCTCCAATTGAAACATCTACTCTATCATCAAATAGAACTTCAATATTGTTATCACTTAAATATTTATATACCTCTTCAGCTTTAGCTGTAACATTACTATCTTCAGGATTTAAATTTATTAAATGATATTTATATGGAGCTACACTTTCAGGCCAAATAATACCTTTATCATCTGAAAACTTTTCTACAATTACACCCATAACTCTAGTAATCCCTATTCCATATGATCCAAGAATTACTGGTTTAGAATTACCTTCATTATCAGTAAAGTATAAATCTAACTGTTCAGATTTAGTTGACCCAAAACTAAATATATTACCGACTTCTGCAGTTTTAACCTTTTCTAGTGTATCTCTATTTAATCCTAATTGATTAACTACTTCAGTAGTATATACTTCTTCATTAATTGCAATTTGTTTCTCTCTATCTAAATAAACAATATCCTCTCCTGCATCTGTTATTGTTTGAAATTCATGACTAAATTGTGTAAATGCTCCACCTGATGCAAATGTAAAGAATGTATCATCTCCTAATCCTAATCTTTTAAAAGAATTTAAATATGCATCTTTAGTTTTGTTATAGAATTCTTCATGAGCTTCGTTACTCAAACTAAAAGAATACATATCATTCATTACAAACTCTCTACCTCTCATTATTCCACTTTTAGCTCTTAATTCATTTCTTAACTTAGTTTGGAATTGATAAACATATACAGGTAGATCTTTATAGCTTTTAATAAATGATCTCATCATGTCAGTTATTGGTTCTTCATGACTCCATCCAAAACCTACCTCTGTATCATTCTTTAATTTTGATTTAAACCATACATCTACATTTTCATCATTCCATCTATCTGTTTTCTCCCAAAGCTCTTTTCTTTGAAGAGATGTCATTATAAATTCAAGACCACCAACTTTATTCATCTCTTCTCTTACAATTTGTTTAATTTTTTCAATTACTCTTAATCCTAATGGTAAATATGCATATACTCCTGCCATCTCTTTATTTACAAACCCTGCTTTAATTAACAATTGTGCATTCTTTGAAACCTCATCTGATGGAATATCTTTTCTAGTTTTTGAAAATAGTTTTGAATATCTCATAAATTTATTTATTAATGTCTTGATTTTATAATGATTTAATAAATATATCTAGGAGAATTATGCTTCTCTTCCCCTAGCATCACCATTGCGTGTTTTAAAGAAAGCTTGGAGAAATGGATCATCTGTCAATAAAGGATTTCCTATAGCAGAATATTCTCCTAAGTAATAAGTATCATCACCATAAGTATATAGAAAATAAAATGTATATAATCCATCTGAATTAATTCTATATCTTATGGTAAAACTATCTTTGCTGTCTCTTATATAATTTTCCAAAAGATAGCGACTTAGATTAGGGAATTGATAAGCTGTTAAATCCATCATCCTTACTAAGAACTCTCTATATGTATCTTCATATCCTGGATTAGTTTCAATCTCGCCAGAATCATTGACTAGAGCCCTAAAATCCTCAGCTTTTAAAATTCTACCCCTTGGATTATTAGTGTTGTATCTTTTTAAATAATACTGTGGATAAGACATCTGATCATAAAAAAACTTTACTTGGAGAATAACATTTAGTCCCTGATATTCATTAAACTCAGGTTGTTCAATTGTATAGTTAATCATAGTTCTCCTTTCTAGAAAGAAATATACATTAATGTTATCGTTATTAAAGACTAACTGCATAAATTCTGTATATACATTCTTAACCTTGTCATAGATATAAAAACTTAATTTATGATTCATAATTCCCATTGATTCTGATACAAAATCAATAATTTTTACTTCACAATTCTCATTAAGGTGATCTCCCAATATTTCAATTATTTGGGGGTTACTTTTACTAATTAGATTTAAAAATCCCTGTGTATTCATTTGATCAAGGAATCTTGAGTTTAATGCCGTTCTCATAACTTCCTCTGTGATTCCAGATTGGACAACATTATCTAACGGAGAACTAATTAGATTGCCTTCAGAGAAGTTAAGAATTGGGGTTGGAGTGGGGTTAAATACAGCATAAAACAAGCTTATTTCATTGTTAGTCAAAGGATTATCAAAATCAATACCGCAGTTGCTTGGCTCAGATTGGTTAGTCTTTGCAACGTTATATAAACTACCACCTGCATTAGTAGTAATTCCAGAACCTCCAATTAAACTGGCTACCATAACTCCTCTTGTTAATGCCTTTTTAAAGCCCATCTGTCACTAAAGATAACTAACAGATTATATCATTGATATATATAATCTCACTATCTTTTAAACTTGTAGTAAAATGAACTTTGCAACTAACTATTAATTATATTTATGAAGAATTTAACTTACTTTATAGTTGGAGGACATGGAGGACAAGCTTTTGTTAATTTATGGCTTAACGATAAATTTAATCATAACTTAGTATTTAATGTTGTAGATTGGGGAGGACATAGTGGGTTAATGGGAAGAATACTACTAGATGAGCATTTTAACTACTTACCTATTGGAGATTTAAGAAACAATTTAGCTATTATCTCAAGACTTAGATTCAATTCTAATGGTATTAATTTAGAGAATTTATTACAAGAACAGGTTTCAAATTTAGATGAAATTGATTTAAAAATAAATGAGATATTTGCTCTACTTTCAGAGATAAATGATGAAAAAATAAATTTAGATATCTCTAAAATATATAAGTTTACTGATATATATAGAAAAAGATATAAAAGAGCTGATAACAGAATTAAATATAAATTTGATGAAGGGAAAAGGGTAAAACTAAAGCATAAGATCGGTAATATCTTTTTAACAGCTATAGCTTACTCAATAGATAGCGATAATGGGTTTAAACTACTTAACGATAAGCTACAAGAATTAAATTTATTACCAAATAATATAAATATTAGTTTTATTGAAGATAAAAGATATATCCAAAAAGTTGTTAAAACCAGATTTGGACAATTAGAAACATTAGCTGATGGAGAAGACATGATAGATGAATTACAAATCCCTATAGATCTAGAAAGCTTTAGTATAATTGACCCACTAACTAATTTACCAATTGTTAGTAAAAACTCTGATATTGTTAAATTAATAGAAAATAGTGATTTAATATTAATACCCCCTGGAAGTGAATCTAACTCGTATCCATGGATATTCTTTTACGCTAGTGAGTTAAAAACTAAAGAGATAATTAGAATATCAAATATATGGGTAGAATCTAAATCATATGGAGTTGGACATGAAATAGCCTTACTTGATAAATACAAAATATATCCTAAATTCTTTATAGCTAAAATTGATGAAAAAGATAAAAAGAAATATTTAAAAGCTTTAGGAAGGTATGGATTAGAGAATAAAAAATTACAAAGTAGTAATATAGAAGATATTAAAAATCAAATAACATTCTTTAATCCTAATTGTGATATTAATAAACTAGAGAACAATTTAAAGATAAATATGGATGTCTTATACTTTAATGGTCAATCAATTAAAAATAGATTACCTAGAGATGTAAGTGTTTTAGAACAAGGATTTAGACATGATAGAGAGCAAATTAATAATGTAATATCTACCCTTTATTCAAATAACTAAACATATGGTAGATATTAGTAAAAAAATTAAAAGAGATAACTATACAAAAGATCATTCTGAGGGACTTTTTCATGAAATAGCAATTACAGTTATAGGAATATTAATAGATTTAACACCTATAATTCTTATATCATTCTCTATCTCACTTTTAAGTTTAAATATTATTACACTTAATACTTTTGTAATTTTAATAATCCCTTTAATACTTTTAACCCTCTACTTTGTTTACTTAATCTTTATTAAATTCTATAAATTTAAAATTAATGAATTTAAGCTAAAAGATAAAAGAATTAATGAGAATACAACTATAGTATTTATTTCAGACTTACATACAGGAAATGGTTTTTATGAAACTAATAAATTTAGATTAAAAAGAATTATCAATATATTAAATACACTAAATTACGATCTTTTAATAATTGGAGGAGATATTTTTAATTTTAAACCCGATATTAACTTAATAACACAATTAAAAGATATTAAGGGTAGTAAACTCACTGTATTAGGTAATCATGATCATAAATTTAAATTTCATAATATAAAATTAAATGGATTTAAAAGTGTTGATAAATTAATTAATGAAGTTATTCCTGTATTACATAACGAAGGTAAATATTTAAATAATATACATATAATAGGTATTGATGATATGTGGGAGAGGGATTTTAATATAAAAGAAATTAATAAAAAATTAATTGAGAAAGACTTTAATATTTTAATTTCACATAACCCAGATATTATTGACCATATACAGTTAGAGAGTCCAATTGATTTAATATTATCAGGGCATTTACATTCAGGACAGATTAATATTAATAAATTAAGCCTACCAATGCCTACACGTTATCAATGGTTAAGAAGAGGGTTATACAAGGTTGGTAATAGAACTAAGTTACTACTAAGTCAGGGTATTGGTGTTAGTAGAAGTAGATTAAGAATCAATACAGATAATGAAATTTGTGTTATTAGGTTAATTAAAGGTTAAGATTCTTCTTGAAAATTTTGTATACTCAAGCCTAAAAGCTTATGACCTACTATGTGTGTAGTTACTTCCTCACCATTTTCATTTATATGATTTACTATAAATCCACTTTGAATAGGCTTAATTGATCTTACATTATTTATCTCTCCTGTCTTAGCAATATTAAAATAATATGATAAAGAAATGGTATCTTCAAAAACTACCTCTTGATTAATCTCCCATCCATTTTTATTGCAAATACCTATTACATTATTAGTTACAGTTGTATCATAATCTTCGGTATCAATTTCAATGATATCTCCTCCTGATGTAATGTTAGATATTTCTAACTTAAGATCTGCTAATCTATTATTGCTCATAAAGAATATTTAATTATTTGATTATACCCCCATAACCCTAATTACGTATATTAATGTTAAAATCCAGTATGAAGAAGATATTAAATTTACAAAACCCTGTAATTGGATTATCCCCTATGGATGGAGTAAGTGATTTTAGTTTTAGAGAGATAACTAAAAAATATGGTAATCCAGATATTATCTACACAGAATTTGTAAATGTAATGGGGTTATGTATAGCAGGATTTAACACATTAAAAGAATTAGACTTTAGTGAAAATCAAAGACCAATAATTGCACAAATATATGGTAATAACCCTGAATACTTTTATCACGCAGCTAAAGTAATAGTTGCATTAGGATTTGATGGAGTAGATATAAATATGGGGTGTCCTGCAAAAACTGTAACACAAAGTGGAAGTGGAGCTGCATTAATTAAAAACCCAACACTCGCTATTGAAATAATAGATGCTGTAAAAAAGGGAGTAAGAGACTTTGTTGATAATGGAGAATTAAGTGGATTAAGTAGTAAAACATTAAAAGCAGTAAATTTAAAAATTAAAAGCAATTTTAAACAACTTGAGAAATTAAAAATTAGTGATACTAAGTTAAGTAGTGGACAATTAAATATCTATGCAGGAGAAGATGGTTCTAAATTTCAAAGAGTTTTAATACCTGTGTCTGTAAAAACTAGAATTGGATATGATAAGCCTGTAACTGAAGATTGGATATCAACACTTGATAGTGCTAATCCAGATTGGATAGCAGTACATGGTAGAACATTAAAACAGATGTATAGTGGGACTTCTGATAGAAATGAATTAATTAAAGCAGTTAATTCAACATCAAAAGCTGTATTAATTAATGGTGATATTAAAAACTATACTGACGCATTAAATGTTATTAAAGAAACTAACGCTTATGGAGTTTTAATTGGAAGAGCGTCCCTAGGTAATCCATGGATATTTAATAGGGAATACAATGAGGATTTAGTTACATTTGAAGAGAGAGTAAAAGTTATGATTGAACACACTAAACTATTTGTTAAACATAACCCAGATGAAAGAGCTTTCTTTCAAATGAGAAAACACTTTGGTTGGTATATGAAAGGATTTGATGGTGCTAAAGAATTAAGAGAAAAACTATTTAGATGTAGTAGTTTAGAAGAGGTTAAAACCATTGTTAATGATTTTAAAAATATTGATATTTAACCAACACTACCCTTCATACTCATTTTAATTAAATCATTCATTTCCATTGCATATTCTAGAGGTAATTCTTTAGTAATTGGTTCAATAAAGCCTGAAACTATTAACCCATTAGCTTCTTCCTCATTTAAACCTCTAGATAATAGATAGTGTAATTGTTTTTGTGATACTCTACTCACTGAAGCTTCATGTTCAATTTTAGAAAATTTTTCATAAACTTCATTGTATGGATAAGTATCTGTTTGAGAAATATTATCTAATATTAGTGCATCACAAGAGATTTTAGCTCTAGCATATTTAGCATTCTTTGTAACTTTAACTAATCCCCTGTAACTCGTTCTACCACCATTTTTACATATAGATTTTGTTTTAATAATGCCACTAGTATTTTTCCCTATATGTATTAATTTCCCACCACTATCTAAATGTTGATTTTTATCAGCTAACGACATAGATAATATTTCTCCTTTTGAATTATTACCCACTAATACAACACTTGGATACTTCATTGTAGATTTAGATCCAATATTACAATCAATCCATTCTATCTTTGCATTATCGTAAGCTAAACCTCTTTGTGTTACCAAGTTATATACATTTCTACTCCAATTTTGAACTGTAGTATATCTAATACTACTGTTTTTTAATGCAATTAACTCTATTACTCCAGAATGAAGTATACTTTTAGAATATATTGGAGAACTACACCCTTCAATGTAACTAACACTGCTTCCCTCTTCAGTAATAATTAATGTTCTTTCAAATTGTCCTAAAGCTTTAGTTTTAATATAGAAGTATGCTTGTAATGGAATATCTAATTTAACGTTTTTAGGTATATATACAAAACTTCCTCCACTCCAAAATGCTGTATTTAATGCAGCATATTTATTATCACTAAAGGGTATACTTTTACCAAAATATTTTTTAAATATTTCAGGATAAAGTTTTAATCCACTATCAGTATCAGTAAAAATTACACCTCTACTCTCCCATTTTTCTTTAATTTTTCCATATACAACATTTGAATCAAATTGAGTTTCTACACCTGCTAAAAACTTTCTTTCAGCTTCAGGTATTTTTAATTCTTCAAATGTCTTTTTAATATCATCTGGTACTTCATCCCAATTATTCTTTTTTAAATCTTCTGGTAATACAAAGTACTCTATTTCATTTTCATTTAATCCTGATAAATCCACTCCCCAGTTAGGGACACTTCGAGAGAAGTAGTGATCTAATGCTTTTAAACGTAAATCCAACATCCATTCAGGTTCTTCTTTGTATACCGATATGGCAGTAACAGTTTCTATATTTAATTTAGGGTTTTTTAATATCCTTATGGCTTCAGTTTTAGTCATAAGGTAATTTTAACATCTTCGTCAGCAGATACTTAACTCTCAACAAAAGTATACATACTGTATAGACTATATAAGTACAAAGGAAAAAACTCTAAAAAGAAAAAGCTAGGATAATCTTATAACACTTAGTTACAAGGTACCTAGCTATCGTGATTAAAATAATTATACCATATCTTTTTTATTGATTAGTAATTTAATCAAAATCACTTGGTAATTCTGTAGTAAATGTTTTAATGGAATTATCTAAAAGTTTTAATTTAATAGATTTAGCATGTAACATCATTCTTTTAAAAGTAGATTCAGAATAAATAATGTCCCCTAATATTGGGAATCCAGATTCTGATAAATGAACTCTAATTTGATGAGTTCTACCAGTTTTAGGTTCAACCCTTAAAAGAGAGAACTTAGTATTTTTATATATTCTATTTAACCTTTCGTATTCCCAATATCTAACAAAAGAAACATTAGTAATAGAGATATCTCCCTTTTGATCATTAGTACTTACATATTTTCTTTTTAATGAATCTCCCATTCTTTTAATATATGAAATTATTTCAATAGAATCTTTATGCTTTTTATTTAAATACTCCTTAAAGTCTCCAATAACTACTGCATAGTATATTTTACTAATTTCTCTTTTAACAAATTGACTACTTAATGCTTCATGAGCTTTTAAATTTTTAGAAAATACTATTACTCCTGAAGTTTCTTTATCTAATCTATGTACTGCTCTAATTTTTACATTCTCTCGTTTTTTAGAGAAGTAATATGCTAATCCATTAATTAATGTATCATCCATATGTTTATACACAGGATGAACAACTACTCCAGCCTTTTTATCAATAACTATTATGTCATTATCCTCATATATTATTCTTAGAGGTAACTTAGTTGCTTTAATAGTTTTTAAATCTAAGTCATCTATATCGAAGTTAGTATTAGGAAAAGCTTTAAAATTATTCTTAACATCTTTATTACTAGCAAGTTTAGATCTATTACTGTCATTATTGGAATTAAGAGTAGATGTATTAGCATTATCTTGCTTTAACAGTATTTCAATAACATCTCCATTTCTAACCCTATAGTTAGATAACTTAATTTCATTATTTACTAAAACTCTTTGGTTAATTACAATCTTTTTAGCACTTGATCTGGTTAATGTGGGATTAATTGTAAGGATGTATAAATCTAATCTTGTAGGTATTTCTAAATTTTCAACTTTGTATTTCATTTAATAAAGTAGTATATAATTAAGTGTATTTTAACTTATTAAAACGCTTATGAACATTATTATCTCAGGTTGGCCTGGGGCTGGTAGTTCAACACTATCTATGATTTTATCTAATAAATTAAATTATAGGTTACTTAGAGGTAGTGAGTCTTTTAGATATTTAGGAGAAAAATTAGGTTACTCTGATTTAGGAAAAGATAGAGTTTTAGTAGATACAATGTTAGAAAACTATTGGGGAGCTATTTATGATAAATATATAGATTATTGTATTTTAAATAGAGATAATTTAGTAATAGAGAGTGATATAGGGGCTTTTAGAGTAGATATGGGAAAAACTCACATATCAATATTCTTAGCTCCATCAATTGAAGAGAGAAAGGATAGGTTAATTAATGATGGAAGAGAAAAGGATGTAGAAGAGTTAATTAATAGAGAAAAACAATTACAACAAAGTTATTTAAAACTACATAATATTGATTGGTTAGATTTAAATGAAGTTAAAAAACATTACGATATTATTATTACAAATTCTAAGACCTCAATCTCTCAAGAATTAGATTTAGTCTATGAACTATTGTTTAAAAAGAATTCTATAACACCTGATCAATACAAGATCTTTATGGATAATTCTAAATTAGATGAAGAAAGTTATTGGAGTAATGGTAAAAAGTATTATTTAAGCCTTATTGAAAAGAATAATTTACTCACAACTGGAGCTGAAGTATTAAAAGAATGTATTGAATTATTCCCTTTAGAGATAAGTCATATGCCGAGGCAATTACGATCAATTATTGAAGATGTTACTTAAAGGTGATAATATATCTCCACTAATCAATTTCTAAATGAAAAAGAAAAAAAAGAGTAAGATTTCTAAAATATTACTTCCAGTGTTTCTTCTTTTCATATTACTTTTCTCCCTTTTATTCATTAAAGCTATTAGAATTGATGTTAATTCAGAAGTTGAGTTAGAAGATATTAATGATAACTTTGTTAATTTAGAGAGTTATAAGTTACTGGATTTAGAGCAATTAGGAGAAGGTAAAAACGTTATACTCTTTAGTGCTAATTGGTGTGGATCATGTTTAAATATTAAAGCTACTCTTAATAAATTATCAAGTGAATATCTTGATACTAGATTCTTTATCCTAAATTTAGATTCTAATAGAGATATAGCGGGTAATTATGGGATTGGTGTTGTACCTGCCCTTATTACTAAATATGGTAAGGATGTAGAGATATTTAATGAAGTTAGACCTGAACAAATTGAAGAGATTGTTTTAAACTTTAGTTACTTATAAATTATTTCCTAACCCTAAGTTTTTAATTTTAATATAATGTTTAATAACTATATTAAAATATGTATCTAATTTTACTAATTTCAATCCTATTAATATTTATCCAATTAACTATTGCCCTTTATGCATGGAGTTTAAAACCCTCTATTGTTAGGAAATATAAAAATATCATAAGTAGTCAATTAGATCCCTCCCTTGTATTAGAGAAATATAGTAAGAAATTTAAAAATATAACAATTAGAGTTAATAACGCTCTTGATGATGTAGCTTTTAGTGAAAAGGGTTATGTAATGTTTAGACAGAAATCGTTGTATAAAAAGGATTTATATACTAACTTTATGTCACTTTATTATCTATATTTATCTCAGAATAGATACTATAGGTTATCTAAAATTAATTATTTACCTAATTTATTATTTCCACTTCAAATTATTACTCTTATTGCGGGATTAGTTACAACTTTTGAATTAATTAATCCATTTATTATCTTAACCTTTGTTATTCAGATATTTTTATTACTTTTATCTTTAGTTAATTTTTATACTTTAAATAGCTTTTTAAATAAGTTACATAAAGATGCAACTAAGATATTAGAGTTAGATGATTTAGAAGAGGAACGAGCTAAGTCGTTAAAAAGTGATTTGAGTTATAGAGTATTTGAATACCCCTACGAAATTATTTGGAGAGTAATACAGTTTATTAAGCCTTAAATTTAGTCCATTCAATAAGCCGGATTCTGTTACTATTTCTAGTATGAGAATTATTTATCTAAGCCCTAATTATATTAGGTTGCTCCAGCTAGGGGTTACAAGCATTCTATTATTACTAATAGAACCGGTGGTCTCTTACACTTATTCCTCTAATTCCAATTGGTTGATAGAGGACACCTTTTCACCATTGCACTTACAATGTAAGTAAGCTGTAATATTTCTGTTGCCCTTTTATCCCTAAGATTACTCCCAGCCAGTCATTAATATTGCTATTAATTACGTGGTAGCTATTTCGTTTTTAAAAGATCTAAAGTACGAAACCAAAACGGAGTCCGGACTTTCCTCTATATTAATTTCTTAATACAGCAATTCTCTTGAATGGACTCTCTAATTATATCATTTTATATATGTTATTAGTAGTTGATAACGATTGCATAGATGATATAATGCCCGAATGCTTGAAGAAAATAACGACAGACTTTTAAACCACTTGTCAGATAAAATCACAGGAATAATTGGATCAATAAATACTGTATTAATAGGGACAGATCCATTAACCGGAGTAAATTTTGTTCTTGCATGGGTTGAAAAAGAATATATTGAATCTCATGAAAAACAGCTTATCCTAAAAACTTTTAAAGTAATACAACACATTATTCTTAACTTTTTCCCTGAATCAATAAATAATATTGACGAAAGTATAGATCAATCAATGGATCAACTTTATGGAAAAGAATTAAGTATTGACGATAGAGATCTACTTAAAGAATTAATTTTTTATGCATTTTGTTACTTTAAAGATCGTTACTATAGAGTCTTCTATCCTGATACAGAATATGTAACAACTGACAAACTTAGAAAAGGTGATCGTTTAATTACACTATTCGTTGGTTCTCAGATTTTAAAGGATCTTAATACTATGTTAAATTTCGGTATAGATCCACTTAATCCTAGTAATGGTAAAAAATAGGGATCTTGCTAACTATATAACAGAGAGCGTATCAGCTACAAGGGTTCTGAAATTATTCAAGGATAGATTTTGGGGCTCAAGAATGCCTGAAAAAAAGATTAGATATTATTCTGTTACAGAGGAGCTTAATAGAAGTATTTTGATAGAAAAAGTTCAACAAATTATGATAGAAATTGGATATGGAGATTTTAATAATGGATACAATGCAAGTATACTAATTGCATGTGTTACATTCTTAGAAAATAAGTATATATACAAAGAAGACGCAGTTATTTCAAAAGAACTTGCTTTTATACAAGAAAATTAATTACCTTATTCTTAACAAATATAGTTTTTTTAATATTACCCTCTAAATATTTACTAACATTTTTATCACCTCTAGCTAATTTACTTACCTCTTCTTCTGTAGAATCTAGTGGAACACTCACTACTCCTCTAACTTTTCCATTAACTTGAATGGCCATAGATACATTATCTAAAATTAATTTAGAATCATCTACTATTGGCCAACTTTGTGTATGTATAGAATAAGCATTTCCCATTAAACTCCATAATTCTTCAGTAATGTATGGTGCAAATGGAGCTAGAATTATTAAAAATTTAGACCATACCTCTTTAGATATACTTTCCTCACGAGTTATGAAGTTAATAAACTCCATAAACTTAGCAATAGCAGTATTAAAGCTCAAGTGCTCTATATCGCTTTCTACCTTTTTAATTAATTTATTAATCTCAATATCTTGTGTATTTGAATTAATATCACGAACCTTCTCATTTAAATCCCATACTCTACTTAAAAATCTAAACACACCATTCTCAGCTCTATCATTCCAAGCTTTAGCGTCTTCTAATGGTCCCATAAACATTTCATATATTCTTAATGTGTCTGCACCATATTTATCAATTTCATCATTAGGATTTAATACATTACCCCATCTTTTACTCATCTTTCTATTATCACTTCCTAATATTGTTCCCATATGTCTCATCTTAAAGAAAGGTTCATCAAAGTTAATTAAACCTTGATCATAGAAGAACTTAGTAAAAAATCTTGAATACAATAAATGTAGGACTGTATGTTCTTGACCTATCATGTATAAATCTGTGGGAAGCCAGAAGTTTAAGGTTTCACTATCAAATATCTTTGTATCATCATTAACATTAAAATATCTTAAAAAATACCAACTACTATCTACAAATGTATCCATTGTATCTACTTCATAATGCCAACCTTTACCATATTTATCCTCAGCTCTTTTTTTAAATTCTTCACTTCTCTCAATTGGAGATTCACCTGTTGGTTTAAAGTCTACATCTTCTGGTAAAACTAATGGTAAATCAGATTCATCAATTGGATGTGCATTACCCTCTGGATCATAAACTATTGGGATTGGACAACCCCAGTATCTTTGTCTACTTAATAGCCAATCTCTTAATTTAAAATTAACTTCACTACTACCTAGATTATTATTCTTTAACCACTCCTGCATTTTATTAATTGCCTCTTTTGAAGTTAACCCGCTATATTCTCCTGAGTTAATTAAAGTACCATAGTCAGTATACATTTCACTTTCAACATCTCCTTTAATAACTTCAATAATCTCAATATTATGTTTTTTTGCAAATTCCATATCTCTTTCATCGTGAGCTGGGACTGCCATAATAGCTCCACTACCATAGTTACTTAAAACATAATCAGCAACATATATTGGTATTTCTTCGTTATTAAATGGATTAATAGCTAATAATCCCTCAACTTTAATACCACTTTTCTCTTTAGATGTTTGTCTATCTAATTCACTTTTATGTTTAGTATCGTTAATATATCCCTTAACCTCTTCAATGTTTAATATGCTACTATCCTCAAGAATTGGATGTTCAGGGGCAATTACCATGAATGTAGCTCCAAATATGGTATCTATTCTTGTGGTAAACACCTCTAAATATTTATCTAATTCACTTTCACTTTTTAACTTAAATTTTAACTTTGTACCTTCACTTCTTCCTATCCAATTTCTTTGCATTGATTTAGTACTTTCTGGCCAATCAACTTTATCTAAATCTTTATACAATCTTTCATTAAAATCAGTAATTTTAAAAAACCATTGATCCATATCTTTTTGAACCACTTCACTATCACATCTTTCACATTTACCATTAATAACTTGTTCATTAGCTAAAACAGTTTCATCCTTAGGACACCAATTAACAGGTGCATTCTTTTTATATGCTAATCCAGCTTTAAATAGTTGTAAAAAGATCCATTGAGTCCATTTATAGTAACGAGGTTCATGGCTTCCCACTTCCATATCCCAATCAACACTTATTCCAATATTATTTATCTGTTCAATAAATGTTTTAATTGCAGTATCAGTGTTTTCCCTTGGTGCAATACCTGTTTTAATAGCATAGTTTTCAGCAGGTAATCCAAAAGCATCCCACCCCATAGGTAGAGTAACTGATCTTCCTTTATGTCTATAGTATCTAGCTACAATATCATTAGCTACCATTCCTTCTACATGACCAACATAAAGTCCTGCTCCAGATGGATATGGATATGAATAAAGTGAATAGAATTTACCATTAGGATTATTAGAAACTCCCGTTTTATATATCTTATCCTTGAGCCACTTCTCCTGCCACTTCTTTTCAAAGTTTAGGGGATTGTATGAAACATTAGACATAAGATATTAATTAAAAAGTTAATACCCTGATTTTATAATATTTTTAAGAAATTTACTTAGTTTTTTAAAAATATTTCGTATAATCCATATATGTTTAATAAATTAATTAATATCTTTTTAAAATTATTTACTTTTTTAAGTATATTTATACTCTTAAATATATTTTTAAATATTAATTTACAAACTTTTAAAGGTAATATTGTATTCTCTCAAAGTATCTCTACAGGACTTAATATTTCAAAAGAAGAATTAGATAAAGGGGTTACAAATAGTGGTCATAGTTTAGAAGGTTTTAAAAAATCTAGTCTTAATCAAGAAAATATATTAAATACTTTTAAATGGAGTGCAACTAATTATGTCGAAAAAGATATATTATCAAATATATATACTGTTCAATTAGGAGATACATTATGGGAAATTAGTGAAGCATTTTATGGATCTGGATTTAATTGGGTAAATATATTAGATAAAAATATTAATTCTATAGGTTTTTTATATGATGGTACTCAAGCTTTAATAGTTGAGGGTCAAATACTAAACTTATGATTCTTGAATAGCAGAAACCCCCATATATCTCATTGATAAATTAATATGTTGGGTCATCATATGAGATAAGGCATCTTCCATTTTATCCTCATTTTCTATTAATACTCTGTAAAGTGCTTTTAAATCTTCAAATTCCCCCTCCTTACCTTGTTGTAAATAATAGTTGTATCTTCTTAAAGCATCCATATACATCTCAAAATTACGAGGATCTCTTTTCCAACTTTGAAACACATCATAACCTCTTAAACCTTCACCTATTTGTATAGGTAAGACACCTAATCTTTCTAAAGCCTCTAATTCAGCCATAAAGTCATTTATTTTAGAGATATGAATAGGCTCATCCATTTCTAATTGCCATTTCTTGTAAAAGGTAGAGAAACTACTATCCATACCAAATGTATTAGTAATCCAAACAAAGGGATAAACCATCATTTCATAACCACCATTTTGTTCTTGTGAATATGGTACTCCCTCTTTAGTTGTTGCATAACGAGTTCTAATCTCTCTATTTGGATAGTTTTTTTGTATAAGCTCTAAACTCTCTCCAGAATCATAAATATCATCTACAAGATATATAAATCCATCTTCTTCTTTTTCGTCATCTTGAATACCATATATTTTATTAGGCCTAACACCTTGTTTTGCACTAAAAACAAAATTAATATTACCTCTACTTAAAAGATTCATTTTCCCATTATCTCTAAACTTTTTCATTAACTCCCAATATATTTGTATACCTCCTCTTAATGGAATAATGATCTTAATCTTTTGACCAGTAGTTTCATATTCACTTATTAACTCACTAAAAACTGAATTAACAAAATTATCTAAGTGTTCTCTAATCCTTTGGGGAGTAAATTTACCTTCACTATCTTTAATATATTCAACACCCGTTGGAAGTTTTGGGTACTCTAAAGACTCTGAACCATTGGCAATATCAAAAGTTTGATCGGATGGATTCTTTCCGTTTGGGGAATAAAGCATTTTTAAATATTAAACTTAGAATTTTACTTTGATTAATCCTTAATATACAAGTAACCTATATAATTTTTTAAATAGTTATTAAGAATATATGTAAAAGTAAATAATATAGGGAGAATAATAATGTTACCTAGTAATTGATTATATAAAAATGGAAGTGCATTAATATAACTATTAATTAAACCATTTATTGTTGGTGGATATAAATTACCAATTAAAAAGACCCCTAGATTAGTCCATAAATAAAAAATAATTGTAAAACCTATACCCCCTAACTCTGTAAAAACAATACCTCTTAAAAATTTATTAATATTATTAAATTTCTTAGAAATACTTTTAATAATTGATCCCAAATATGGAGCAATTAAGAATGCACTCCATGTAAATAGAAAGATATTAGTATTTTTAAGAATAGTGTCACTTATAGCCATAATACTTAATGGAACTAATATCTTTAAATATTTGTTTTTAAAGAAAAATCCTACTAGTAAACTAGAAGCAGTAACTGCCTCAATATTAATACCTATATCTAAATATGTTCTAGTTAGTACGGCAATAGAAACTAATATTATAGATATAATTAACTCATTTGATTTAATTCCAAATCTTTTCATAATTTTTAAATAAATTTTTATCTCTTTAATTAAAATCAGTTATCTTAAACTCAATATTTTCTCCAGGACTTACAATATATGAACTAATACCTAGAGGTGCTTGTTCATTATTTACTAAAAATTCCCAGAATTGACTACTTGTATCAATTTCGTAATTATTAATATTATTAATATATGCTCCAAATGTTGGATCCTCTGTGTAACTTACAACTAAACCTTCATTAGAATTATCTAACTCTTTAAGAATATCAAATACACTTTTACCTTCTACATAATCATATGAATATGCTGTTGAATTACCAAAAGGATCTGTAATTAATATATTAACTGGTAACTTCTCTTCACTAATATTATTTATATTAAAAGATACTGGAGTTTTATTATCTTCATTACTTCCTATTAAATTATTTCTAAATAATAGAGCACCTATTACAACTAGTAATATAACTAAGGCTATAGCAAATATTACATTCTGATTTCTTTTATTCATTGTTTGAAAATATAAAATATAAAAATATTTAGATTAGAAAATAGAGATTAATAAAATATATTTATTAAAAATTAAAAAAACTCCTATGCAGGAGCTTTTATATATATTCCTGCTTCGGGTTTAGGGATCGGACTTATCAATTAATGAATTACCGTTGCGGCACAGTTAAAGAATTTCACTTTATTCACCTTTACTTTATTCTATCAGAAGTTTAGAAAACTAATTAACCCTATAATAATTTATCTATTAATGGTTATTAAATATATTAATCTGCTACTCCCTCAAGAGTATATTCACCTGTAGGAATTATAGAAAATACATCAAACGGATAAAATCTTAAAATAACTCTACCTTTTATCCAATTTCTATCAATTAAACCAATAGCCGCATATCTTGAATCGTTACTTACAGGTCTATTATCTCCCATTGCAATATATGTTCCTTCTTCAACTAATACACTTTGACCTCCATCAAAAATTAGATCTCCTCCATTTGTATATAGGGCAGGAGGTAGATAATCTTCGTTTAATTTTTGATTATTTACATAAACATAGCCATCTCTAATTGCTACTCTATCTCCTGGTAATCCAATTATTCTTTTAACAAACTCTTTATATCCAGGTTTTTGAAATATTATTACATCTCCTCTTTTGTAATTTACACCTAATGAGTTACCTAAGTCACTTGAACCTAACCATTGAACTAATCTATTGGTTAATAATAGTTCTCCAGTATAGAAATTTGGTTCCATTGATGGTCCATCAACTTGGTTTGGAGTAATAACAAAAAGATAAAGAAGTATTGCTATAGCTGTAAAAATAACTAATGTTTGAAGAATACTTACAAAAATATTTCTTTTTGGTTTTGGTTCTGGATCAAAAAACGGATTGTTATCCATAAATATCAATTAATCACTGATATTATAGAGAAAATTTAATAAGACTTCTAATTAATTGAAATTAATTCTACATCAAAAATTAAATCTTCATTAGCTCCTATTGCACCCCCAGCTCCACTTTCTCCATAACCTAAATTAGATGGGATCTTTAATCTTCTTACCTCTCCCACTTTCATACCAACTACTCCTAAACTCCAACCTTCAATTACTCCACTTCCAACACTAAATTCAAATGTTTCTCCTCTATTTAGAGATGTATCAAACACAGTGCCATCTTTAGCTAACCATCCTCTATAGTGAACTGAAATAGTATCTCCTGATTTAACTACTAAATCTCCACTGCCTTCCTCTAATGTTTTAGTTTCTAACTGTGTTAACTTAGTTTCTCCTAAAACTTCATCATTACTGTATTTAGTTAATTTACTTTCTGTATTTTGCATAGTTGTATCTTCAGAATTAATTCTTTGATTATACACTACTCCATTTGTTCTAGTAATTAATATAGCTAATGCACCAATTATTAACAATCCAATAATCAATTCTCTTGTTTTCATAATTTTTAATTAATATTTAATCTTAAGTATTCTAACTTTATATACACTAATTATTCAATATTTATTTAATTTTTATTTTTCCAAATTTAATTGACACTTATATTATATTAACCTTAATATTAATTATTAATATTTAAAGCATATATATGGATTCAAATACTTCTAATCAACTTTTATCAAATCTTTCAAATATTGGTAAATTTTTAGAACAGATATCTGATGAAACTACAGAACAAACAGAGTACTTTGTAGCTAAAACCTCTATTGATAATATTAAAGCATTAATTTCTACACTTCAAATAGATGCAAATACATTAGATGGATTGAATCGATTAGTTAGCTATTTAGAGAAAAAGATTGAAAAAAGAAATAGACAAGCTAATGGAGAATTCTTTCAAGGTTAATTAGCACACTTGATTATTTACTGCTAAGGATAATATAATTATTATATTCTTTTAAATTATTTAAAAGATATTTTAAGAGAGTTTTAATAATTAATATATTTTTATGAGATTATCACCTACTATTAAAACAATAATACTTTTTGGAGCACTAACTTCACTTTTAGGAGTTGTTGGATATTTAATTAATGGTATTTCAACTGCAATTATCTTTTTAATATTTGGAGTATTAACAAATATTATCTCCTTTTGGTTTAGTGATAAGATTGCTTTAAGTTTTTCAGGTGCAAGGGAATTAAAAAAAGAAGAAGCTCCACAAATCTTTAATATTGTTAATGATTTAAGTTTAAAAATGAATATCCCCTCTCCCAGAATATATATTACTAATTCAGCACAACCTAATGCATTTGCTACGGGTAGAAACCCTAAAAATGGAGTTGTATGTGTGACTCGTGGTCTTTTAAATCTATTAAGAGAGGATGAAGTTAAGGGTGTAATTGCTCATGAATTAGCACATATTAAATCTCGTGATATATTGATTTCAACAATTGCAGCTGTAATGGCCGGAATAATATCTTCAATTGCTCAAATTGGAATATTTTTTGGTGGTAATGATAGAGATAGAAGTCCAATTGTAGATTTATTAATTTTAATATTAGCTCCCCTATCTGCAACATTAATTCAATTAGCAATTTCTAGATCGCGTGAGTTTGAGGCAGACTACCTTGCATCTAAATATACTAATGATCCTAAGTCTTTAGCTGATGCATTAATTAAAATTGAACAATATGTTAAAGGAGCACCTCAAGAAAACATTAATCCTGCATTTGCTAGTTTATATATTCAAAATCCTCTAAGAGGTGGTTTTTTAGTTGAGATATTTTCTACTCATCCAAGTACAATTAAAAGGGTTGATAGATTATTAAGTTACAGATAATTACCTGTTCTTTTTATGATGTTTTTCTTTAAGTGAGTGGTATTTATTGTAATCACTCTTCCTACTCTTTATTGTGTTTGTATATCTATCTCTTAACTTTGATAATTGATCTTTTCTTATTAGCAGAACTATTAAACTAATAACTACTATTATTAATATTACTAATCCAACAATTAGTATGTAATTAATTGGTTGAGTATATAGTGTAATCCTATACTCAGATATTGATGGATCAGCTAGTATTAATTGTTCAAACTCTTCACCATTAAATTCACCCAGAACCAGATATTCTCCACTAGATATATTTGATACTTCTACATATCCATTATCATCTGTAGTTAAC
>JBGSZB010000012.1:0-25762 GCA_041750555.1 Candidatus Dojkabacteria bacterium
CAAACATTTAGAATTTAAGTTTTATATATAAAGAAACTTAAGTATAAAGAAATATAAGAAAATAAAAATAAACTTGATTTATTATTTTTACTAACTGTATATATTAAATCTAGTAAAGAAAGATAAGAATTAATAATAATAAATAAGTTTAGAAATAGAGTGAATTAATTATTTAATTATTTATTATTTTGCTTAAGGTACATGAGGTTTTAATAAAATAATAAAAAACGTTACCTTCTCTTCGTTTCATATGGTTTACTAAATATAAGGTGCATTATACTCAGTAAGATTAACCATATAATATATGTTAAACCACTACTACTCCATTAAACTTAAAGATGTTTTATAAAAACCTTTAACTACTATTGTTTTTAAATAATTGTAAAATTAATTCCCCAACTCCCATTTGTAAGGAATAAAATCAGTAGAAGCACTATCAGCACACTATACTCTACCCATAGGGTTTTAGTGTATTTAACCCTAATTTCAAGCGCAACATTTAATAATATGTAATAAATTACAGCAACTAAAAGAATAGCGTACGATATATCCACAGGCCAGAAGGATGCGACAATAACAGATAAAAAGATTAGAAGAGATATTCCAATTGTTTTTATAGACATAAGGTTAAATTTAGAATTGTTTTTAGAAACCCAGAATGATGAATATGTATATATTATTACAAATGGAGTAATCACTAAAAGTCTAACGATTAAGTTCTGATATGAACCAAATGCAAAGATTAAGATAATATACATTGAGATTAAGTTCAGTATAAATTGAACAGCCTTAGCAGCCTGCTCTAGTGGAATTTTAACCTTTTGAGCAGTATTTAAGATATTCATTGTCAAAAACGAAATATATAAAACAACTGCCAAACCTACTGATACCAATATACTAAAGGTAAACTTATTTGCTACATTCTCTACTCCTTCAACTGTAGATGCGCAAAGTAATGAATAAGGAATAGTTACAAATGCTGGGAATAAGATTACAGGTAAAAGTGTAGACTTTTTAAATTTGAAATAAACTATATATAACGAAAAGAAAGTTATCACTACAAATACAACTATTGAAAACAAGCTCATTAATACTATAAATGGGATTTCTACATAACTGTTAAATAATAATTCATCTACCACGTCTGCCGGAGTAAATTGTAACGCAGAAGATATGTTATTTCCTTCATCGATAGTATAGATAGAGTAAACTGTTCCAAAAGATACTTCGTCACCATACAAAGTATAATTATCCACACTCCTTGGCAAATCATAACTTTGGCCACTATACTCTACTTTATAACCTTTTATATCACTAATTAAAGGTTCATCCCATTTTAAATTAATTTGGTCACTTGAAGGTATGCTTACCCTTAAGTTGTTCACCTGAGATGGAGGCGTTATATAATCATAAGCTATCCTTATTATCGGAGATATTCCTACAAAAAACACAACAGAGGCTAATAGACTTGATACAATAACTCTTCTTCTAATATCCATTTATACTAAATAATAGTTAATTCTGACGCTATTTTAATACCCTTTTCTGTTAAAAGTCTTCCTTTTGGTGTTCTCACTATAATACCACTCTTTATAAGGTATGGCTCATATACAGACTCTAAAGTTTCCTTATCTTCCGAGACAGTTGTAGCTATAGAAGATATACCTACTGGCTTCATACTATAATTCTTATACATAGCTAGTAATATAGATCTATCTACTGAGTCTAAGCCATTATTATCAATTCCCATAAACTCTAATATCTTCTTAACATGATCCACTCCAATACTACTTCTTCCATCAACTATAGCAAGGTCACGGCATCTCTTCAAGATCTTAATAGACATTCTTGAAGTCATTCTTGAATTTTCAGCAATTATCTCTACTGCACTACCCTCCACACTAATATTTAGCATACCCGCCTTTTGTATGATTATATTTATCAAATCCTCTTTATTGTAATAGTCTAACCTTAAAATCATACCGAAACGATCTCTAAGAGGTAGGGATAGCATTCCTAACCTTGTTGTTGCCCCAATTATTGTTATATTTGGCAAATCAACTCTAATAGATCTAGCTCCAATCCCCTTACCTATCAATATATCTAATGAATTATCCTCCATGGCAGGATATAAAACCTCCTCAACCTGAGGTCTTAAACGATGAATCTCATCTATAAAAAATATAGAATTAGGTTCTAGCGAAGTCATAATAGAGGCAATATCGCCTGCCCTACTGAGTAACGAGCCGTTCGTTACATAAATTGGTACATTCATTTCATTAGCAACAACATATGCAAAGCTAGTCTTTCCAAGCCCAGGTGGACCAAAGAATAGTAAGTGATCTAGGGATTTATTCCTCTTTTTAGCGGAACTTATCATTATAGATAGGGAATCCTTTTCACTTTTTCTACCTATAACCTCTGCGAAGTTTTTAGGTCTTAGAGATCTTTCAATCTCATCTTCTTTGTTTAATAAGTCATCTCTTACTTTTGAATCTTTCATATTGATTTAAGTAGCTCTTTTAATAATTCTGATTCATTTAATTTAGAAATATCAAGATCTTTAATTTTAATAACAGAAGTTGAAATATCTGATGTTGAATAACCTAAAGTTCTTAAGGCTTCCATTGCGTTGTCTAAGGCTTCTGACTTTGGAATATCACTACCAGTGTTTATGTAACTTTTTGGTATCTTATTTTTAAGTTCAAGAATAATCTTCTGAGAAACTGTCTCTCCTAACCCTTTAACCTTTAAAGATTTAAAATCGCCTGAGTTAATATAGTTACAAATATTAGAAATACCCTTTTCTCCTATTAAAGTTGAGGCTGTTTTTGGACCTACACCTGAAACTGTTATTAACATTTTAAAAAAATTTAATTCTTCTAAACTTTTAAGTCCCCAATAACTTGTTGATTTTTCAGTTTGGTGAGTATAAACAAACATTTCATATTCACTTCCTAACTGATAATCTATAGAGGAGTATACGTTAATATCCCAACCAATATTATTAGCTAGAATGCATACACTACTCTCATCTGTAAATAATATTGAACCCTTTATGTAAGATATCATATTTATAACACTATTTAATATTTAATACTCTACTCATATTAACATGACAAATTGCAGCCGCTATTGCGTCAGCCGCATCATCTGGCTTTGGAATATGATCTAGTTTACATAAAAGCTTAACCATATTTTGAACTTGCTTCTTATCTGCCCTACCATAAGAGGTTACAGCCATTTTTATTTGTAAAGGCGTATAGCTAAATACCTCTACATTGTTTTTAGCTAAAGCTAAAAGAATAACTCCTCTAACTTCTCCTACAGGTATAACTGTTTTTTGATTTTTAAAAAAGAAAAGACTCTCAACCGATGAAATATTAGGCTTGTATTTTTGTATAATATAGCTAAGTTGGTCATAAATATAAATAAGCCTTTCTCCTTTCTCTGTATCCTTATTGGTAGTTATAGCCCCATAATCAATTAGCTTAAAACTGTTAGAAGTTACAGTTTCTAAAATACTCCACCCTGCAATTGCATATCCCACATCTAAACCTATTACTCTCATTATTTATCTCCTAAAACTAAAATAATACTCCCTATTGTATTATACTTATACTCTTTTTTACTAATAGAAATATTTGGGAATAAGCTTTTAATATAATCAATTGTGTAAGGTATAGATTCAGGATTAATATTATTTACATATAAAACGCTTTCTTCTACACTTTCAGGGAAATTACCGCTATTTACAATATTACCTCCTGCATTAGAGATAATCCTTTTTGTTTTACCAGCTAGACCTGGAATTGAAGATCCATTTAATACCTCTATTTGAGCTGATTCTTTAACAATTTCTAGATTCTTAATTAAAGAGCTCACCTTCGTATCAACCTCAATAAAATTAGCACTTAAAGCCTTCTCCACCTTTGTATCATAAAGATAACCATCACTTAGGGAAATAACTTCAGAATAAAAAGGTAGCTCTGCCGATTGTATATTGTTAAAGAATGTTAAGAAAGAATCCTTTGTTAAATTAGTATAAAACACTTTTCCTAATGTTTCAGATTCCCAGAAAGCTCTTAATAAATTTAGCATATCCTTATTACTTAATATAAAGGACTCTGTAAAATTAAGGGATCTATAAGATAATGAATTATCTTCCCTTGAATACTGCTTATTAAAAAGATAGTTAGATAACTCATAACCCTTTATTAAATCTCCCGATTGATAAAACTTTTCATCTGATTTATAGCTTTCATCTATATTTATTGAAATATTCCAATTATTTATTATGTTTTTAAGTTCCAAGTTATCTGAAATGATATATCCATCTATTCTTAATCCTAAGAAGGCTTCTGTTGAATCTATATATTTTGATAGTTTTACAGAATCTGTATCATTAATAGAGTTAAGTAAGGTTCTAAATGTGTATAAACCTCCATCGTAACTTGCTATAAAAAAGGTATCTACACTTAATATACTTAATGTTTTTAAGGATTTATTAAATGATAGTACTTGTAAGAATTGCGTATAATTGTTTCCACCCTCCCCTTTTTCTATTCCTAAGAATAAAATATTTTGATTATCATCAAACTGATTAAGTTCAATTAATTCTTCCTCGTTATAGAATGATTTAAACTCAATATTTTTATATTGATTATAGTAGTAGAAGCTTGAATAAATTAGTACACCTAGAATAATAGCTACTATAAAAAACCTAATAAATAGTTTTTCAGTTTTAATTAAGTTTTGAATTAAAAGCTTTGGAGATTTAAGACTAATCTTTTTTTTAGATACATTAGCCCTAGTTATTTTATTTTTAATATTCAAAACCCAAAGAGGTGTGTTTTTATTTAGTTTAGACTTATGTTTAACCATCTATACATTCTATAACTCTTTTGAATTATCATCTATAGCTGGGTTTTTATTTAATTGATTATTATTTTTTCTAGGTAACTTTGTTTTTAATCTATTAAAGTTACTCTTAGATTTCTCTCTACTTCTATTTACAAAGCTCTTTAGTGACTCTCTAGAGGGTTTAAATTTCTTTCTCTGTCCTAATTGAGTATTCTCTGTAGCTAGAGGTTTTATCTCTGGAGCTTGTATGTTATCTGATGAAGTTTTTAAAATATATGAGTTTCCTGAAACAGGTATTAAATTTACTTTTAATGAAAATTCTACTGAACCATCCTCTTTTACAAAATCTACAACAGGTATTGATAAGTTAGTTGATGCTTCAGAAAACTCTGAGTGCTCAGGCCTTACAATTATGTATAAAATTAATACTGGGAAATTTAAAATTAATACTGCTAAGAAGAAACCTAGAGGTAGAAATATATTATCAAATCTTTTTCTTGCATCAAAGAATACCCATAGGGCAATCATTGTCCATAATAAAGCAATGTAAATGAGGATAATTTGACCTACGGAATTAAAATTAATTCCACCATCTATTATTCCTAAAAGGAATTCTTCCATATTTTTTTAAATAACAATTAGAGATAGTATGATTTTACTATTATCTAGATCATTTTAGAATAGATAATATACCGAAGGAGGGACTCGAACCCTCACGAAGTTTTATCCTCATCGGATTTTGAGTCCGACGTGTCTACCAATTCCACCACTTCGGCAAAGTACTTGAATTATACCCTACTATATATTAATACTGAATCAAAAAAGGAAATTAATCTCCATTGTAAACTTCATATTTCTGATGGGATGGATGGAAATATAGCTTTAACTTACCAACAGGACCATTTCTATGTTTAGCAACATAAAAATCTACCTTTAAGGGTGCATTCTTCTCTCTTTCTTCTATCTCTTCGGAATTAATATCTCTTGCTAAAAATATTACAAGGTCAGCATCTTGCTCTATAGAACCTGACTCTCTAAGATCAGATAGTTGTGGTTGTCTGTTTTCCCTTGATTCAACAGCTCTATTTAACTGAGATAAGGCAATTACTGGAATATTTAATTCTCTAGCTAATATCTTTAAAGACCTAGATATTTCTCCAACCTCTTGAGCTCTGCTATCATTTCTTCCATGACCTTGCATAAGTTGTAGATAGTCAATTACTATTAAATCTAAATTTTCTTCCATCATTAATTTTCTAGCTTTACTTCTTAATTGCATTACATTTATTCCAGGGGTTTCATCAATAAAGATTTTTGATTTAGATATTTTATCTGCTGCTTCATTAAATCTTCTGTAATCACTATCTTTTATCTGTGACATTCTTAAATCCCAAAGGTTTATACGTGATTGTTGCGCAAGCATCCTTTCTATTACTTGTACTGCAGGCATTTCTAGTGAGAATATAGCTACACTTTTCCCCGAAGTACCAATATTTCGTGCCATATCAAAAGCAAGGGCACTTTTACCAACACTAGGTCTAGCAGCTAATATTATTAAATCTGATTTATGTAGACCACCTGTTAACTCATCAATTGAACTAATTCCTGTTGCCATACCTCTTAGTCCATTAGGGTTTTTAGCGTACTCATCTGCTCTTTGCATTTGAAGAGCAAGTAGTGTTTTTGTATCAAAAAAATCTCTATCAGAACTTGAAATAGAGATGCTGAACAATTTAGATTCTATTTTATCTAAAATATCTTCTAACTTTTTAGCTTCTTCACGGCTAGTTTCATTTATATCTCTAGATAATTGAATTAGCTCTCTTCTAATAAATGCCTCCCTTACTAAATGAGCATAGTTTTCAATATTTAATATTTCTGGGACAACTGATACAAGTTCTGATAAATATGCAGCTCCACCTATTTGTTGAATTCTTTTATTTTTCTTTAAGTCAGTTGTAATCGTTAAAACATCAATTCCTTTACCCTCGCGGTATAAATCAAGCATAGATTTGAAAATTACTTGATGCCTAATTTCATAAAAAGATTCTGGAATTAATAAATCAGCAACTTTAGATATGCCATTATTATCTATTAATAGAGATCCAATAACTGCCTTCTCTGCCTCAATATTATTTGGTACAGTTTTATCTTCCATTTTTTAACTAGGAAAGAATAAATAATTCACTTAATCCATCATCTAAAGAAGTTGTAAACTCAGATTGTTTATATTTAGCACTACCCCCCTCTATTACATTAACTATCCCTAATGTCTTTTTTAAATTTTCTATATCACTAGATCCATTACTATCAAACTTTTCTAAAATGACTACTTTCTTAGGTTCCATTGATACAATAGTACTTTTTACAAGACTAACCTCAAGAGATGGTATTACTAATATATCTATATTAGCTAAGTTAGTTATTATCTCTTTAGGGATATTAATTCTATCTGATGTATAAACTAGAACCATACCTTCAACATATAGTTGAATTATCTCTATCTTTCCATCATAAGCTTCTTCAACTGGAATATCATATAGTGTTGCACTTACCCCAAAGTATTCATAGTCTCCTGGTTTACTAATATCAATAGTTTTACTAGAGTCATTTAAACTAACGGTTATACTTCCATCTAAAACTTTTAAAATTATTTTTATATCACTTTGAATAGATATTACATTTGAAGAGTCTCTTTTTATTGTCATAGGATTAATTCTTAAAAATTTAAGTAAGTTATTATATCACCAAATATTTTAATAATACTCTACTTTTTAAATATATTATAACTTTACTTAAATCGGGAATAACGATATAATTACGCACTATGAAAACTAACACACATCCAAAATACAAACAAAGTGTAATAATTTGCAATACATGCAAAGAAGAATACGCAATAGGTTCAACAATTGAAGACATAAGAGTTGAACTATGTGCTAATTGCCACCCTTTCTATACTAACAAAGAGATTCTAGTTGACCTAGACGATCTTGTAAGTAAATTTAACGAAAGAAAAGTTAAGGCTGAAGCAAATAAAGGCAAGGTTCAATCTAAAAAAGAAAAGATGCTTAAGAGAAAACAAAAAGCTATGTCTACTGCAAATAAAGAACTTACACTGAAAGACATGCTTTCTCAAACTAAATAAACTTTTTTATGCAAGAAGTTATTGCTTTAAGCTATATTAATAAATTTGATATAACTACTCTTGAAAGTGAGCTATCCCTACTCCAAAAAGAACTAGATTTAGAATCTTCTAACGGTTACAGTGAGAAATATATTAATCTTTTAAAACAGATATCAGATAAAACTGAAGTTATTAATACCCTATACCTTATTAAAAAAAGATTAAAAGATATTGATGATGCTAAACAATTACTAAATAATGAAGAGATGAAGAGTTTAGCTATGGAAGATATTAATGCAAATATCTTGGAATTAAATAACGAGATCTCCCTTATTAAAAAACTAACCCAGAAAAAGCTCCCTAATGACGATAATAAGGCGATATTTGAGATAAGACCAGGTGTAGGAGGTGTTGAGGCATCTCTCTTCGCTGAACAGCTTTTTAACAGCTATATTAACTACATCAAATCTAAAAAGTACACTCTGGAAGTTATTAATATCGATCATAATTTAGAAGGTGGTATAAATGAAGCAATATTTTTAATTAATGAAAGTTCATCATACAGTATTTTTAGATTTGAAAGTGGTGTTCATAGAGTTCAAAGAGTTCCATCTACTGAATCTAGTGGAAGAATTCATACATCAACTGTTATGGTTGCTGTATTACCTAAATTTGAACAAGAAGATATTAAAATAGATAGTAAAGATTTAAGAGTTGATGTGTTTAGATCTGGAGGACCAGGTGGACAATCTGTTAATACAACTGACTCTGCTGTAAGAGTTACACATATTCCTACAGGAATTACTGTAAGTTGTCAGAATTCTAAATCACAACATATGAATAAAGATACTGCCCTATCTATTCTTTACTCAAGATTACAACAATTAGAAAATGAAAAGTTTCAAACTTCTCAGAATTCTTTAAGAGAAGAAGCAACTTCAACTGGAGAGAGATCTATGAAAATTAGAACATACAATTTCCCACAAAGTAGAATTACAGATCATAGGATAAATAAAAGCTGGTTTAATATTAATGAAGTAATGATGGGAGAACTAGATGAGATAATAACTGATACATCTAATATTTTAAGGGAATAAGATATGAATGGTTCTTTTGTATTTGAGGTGGGGGATGAAATGACTGATAGAACTCCGATCCCAAAAGGTCCTTTTCGAAAGCACGTGTTAACTAATAGCTTATCTCCTAATGGTATAACGCTATTAAATGAGGATATCAACGATCTTGCATCAAGACTTGCAGACTTAGTTAGAAGTAGAACTATGAATCAACAAGAAAGAAATGATCTATCCTTAGCCTTATTAATTATTATGTATGATGACATATGTAATATTGCAAGGTCTTTTAGCGGAAAAGCTTCACAAACTCAGTATCAAGATATTCAACAACTATCATACACACTTTTATTTGATATTATATTGAAATATGATTCTACAAGGAGAAGTTTTAAATCATTTTTTCTAAAAGCTCTAAGAAATTCAGTAATTGATCAAATCAGAAAGCCTGTAGAAAGAGAGCTATATTTTGAAGATGTCTTCCCTGACGAGCCAGATAATGATGGGGAAGTCGAAATGTAATTACTTAGCTAACTCTAAAGCCTTATCTAATTGAGGATCTATATTGTTATTGTAATCCTCTTCAGTATATTCAACAATATGATCTGGAGTAATTGGATCTTCAGGAGTAATTCTTCTTCCATTAGGAGTTAACCACTCTTGAAATACAACTATTAAAAGTGATCCATCTTCTAATTCAACTAATTCTTGCTCTACTCCCTTACCTACTGTTTCTTTACCAACTATTTCTCCCCTATTGTTATCTTGAATACCTGAAGCTAATATTTCTGAAGCTGATGCACTACCTTCATTAACTAATACAACAAGATTAGTATCTTCAAAAGCCCCTTCTCTTTGATCTTTATATACAGTTTCTAATTGATCCTTTTGCCTCTCTTTCATTAATACAGTTCCTTTAGTTAAAAACTCATCTAATACATATCTTAAACTATATACGTAACCTCCTGGATTACTTCTTAAATCAAGAATTATTCCTTTAAAATTATTTTTAGCAACTATTTGATCAACTATCTTATCCCAACTTTCATTAAATGATTGAGGTGTTTCATCTATAAACTGGAAGATATTAATTTTGTAAATACCATCACTTAATTCTTCAAAGCTTACATTATCTATATCTATCTTTTCTCTAGTAATATCAAAACTTAACACTTCATTATCTTCAGTTGGCCTATATATCTCAACCTTAACTACTGTACCTGCATCTCCTCTAATGTTTGAAGCTACTTCTGTTGCGGTTTTACCTAACATATCTTCTCCATCTACACTTTTAACGATATCTCCATTTCTTAAACCTGCTCTTTCTCCTGGATAATCGTTAAATACACTTTCAATAACTGTATTTTCTCCATTAAACTTTAAAGATACACCTATTCCCTCAAAATTAGGATTCTGTGATGATTTGTATTTTTCAGTTTCTTCTGGAGTTAAAAAACTAGTATATGGATCATCTAAAGAGTCAATATATCCCTTAACTAGGGCATAGTCCTCTTCGTTACTTTTAGGTAGTTCTCCTAGATATTTCTGATTAAGAATGCTTTTAATATATCCTAGGTAAGAGTTATTCTCACTAAGATATGATCTATTAGTATTTAAGGAATTAAATATATTTACTGAAAATATACCTATTAATAGGCCAAGTACTAATGCTATAACTACTATGTATGGAGTTGCTCTTTTATCCATTTAAATATTTACAATAAACTTACTATTGTAATATTTTAAACGTATTGTGTAAATGGAATTAATCCAATATATCTTGCTCTTTTTATTGAAAGAGTAAGTTTTCTTTGGCACCTAGCTGAAACACCTGTCTGTTCAGTTGGCTTTATTCTTCCTCTAGTAGTAATGTACTTTTTTATTGTAGATACATCTTTATAGTCGATCTTAGATGGATCGTTATTAAAAGGACATTTTAAAACTGCCTTTACTACTCTTCTTTTTTGCTTTTTTCTTATATTTGCCATTTAAAATAAATCTTCACTTTTAAGCTCATCATCGTTATTATTATCACTCTCTACCTCTACTTCAGCTTCCTCTATATGTTCACCTTGTTCAGATGCATTATCTATTCCAACACCCTTCTTTCCCTTACTATCTAAAATAAACATATCGTTTAATTTTATTTCAGTTCTATATTGCTTTCTACCCTCATTATCTAAAATCACTTTGTTTCTTAATTCTCCTTCAACATAAACTAACATGCTTGAAGATAAAACTTGAGCACAAATCTCACCTAGTTTATTAAAAGCAACTAAATTATGATATTCAGCCTTTTCTTTAAACTCACCACTTTTATCTTTCCAACTTGTATTAGTTGCTATTCCAAATGAAGCAATTACTACTCCTCCACTTGTTCTTTTTATTACAGGATCACGAGTTAAGTTTCCAATTAAAATTACTTTATTTAACGATCTTGACTTTGACATACTACAGCTTTAGGTAATAATATTAAACTAAATCTTTTCTAATATTTAGAGATCTTAATAAATCATTATTTAATGATAATTTCTTTTCAAATTTAGCTAAGTTTGATGGATCTAGTGTTAAATCACAAAGTAAATAAAACCCTTCTTTATTTCCCTCTATTTCATAAGCTAGTAATCTTTTTCCCATATTATCTCTAACTTTAATACTTCCACCTAGATCTTTAGAAGCCTTCTCAATCTTTGGGAAAACTCTTTCTTTAATATCTTCTTGAGTTACTGGCTTAAAAACCAACATTAATTCATATTCCATATTGTTTATACTTTTCTAACCAATTTAATCAGGAAATTATAACCGTAAAAGACCTTAGATACAAGAGCATATACAAATATTTATACGCTTATTCTACTTCTCATAGAGTCAATAATTGTTTGATTTGAAACAAATTCTATATCTCCTCCTACTGGTATTCCTTTAGCTAACCTTGTAATTTTAATATCTGGAAATTCTTTTTCAATCTCTTGCTTTAAATAAAAGGTTGTAGATTCTCCTTCCATATTTGGATTAAGTGCAAATATAATCTCTAAAACATTTAATTCTTTAATTCTTTTAACAATTGTAGGAATATTTAATTCTTCAGGACCTATACCGTTCATTGGAGAGATCAATCCATTTAATACATGATAAAGCCCTCTATACTCTTTAGTGGATTCAATATTAATTAAATCTAGAGGATCTTCTACTATTAAAAGTGTTGTTTTATCCCTATTATCATCTAAACAAATATCACAAACTTCAGCATTTGAAATATTTCCACAAACCCTACATGTCCTTACGTTATTTACTACATCTATTAGGGCATTAGATAACTTTTTAGCTAACTCTTTACCATTAATACCTAAATACAGTGATAGTCGTCCAGAAAGTTTTGGACCAACACTTGGAAGATAAGAAAACAACTCGCTTAAGTTTTCAATTTCTTTTGGGAAAGCCATTACATATTTTGTAATAAATCTTTCAGATCATCTTGAGAAATACTAGATTGCATTTCTTTTTCTAAATGTTTTTTAGCATCTTTAAATGCATTCTTAAAATCTTCTCTTAATAACTTTATAGTTTTCTTAACCTTTTCAGCACTCTCTCCCTCAGCACCTACTCTTTGAATAACATCTAATTCATTAACCTCTTCTTCTACCCAATCAATAAGTCCGTCAACTAGAATACTTACACTACCTGCTGTACCTGCAGCCTTAACCTGTTTAGCTTTTTTTCTAGCTTCATTTGCCTTAGCAATCATTTTTGGAATATCTAAAACTCCCATATTATTAAATTAAAAATTAAATTAAATTAAAAACGTCTTCAACTAGCCCTGTATTATCACTTTTATCATCTATACTTATTTTAACATCAATTATTTTATTATCATTATTTACTATCTCATTTTCTATTATCTCTATATCTTTTCTTTCAATATATAAAATATTTACACCCTCTATAGTAATTCCGTTTAATTTTAAATTATTTAATATATTTAATTTTAAATCTTGTTTATTTAAGTAAATATAGTTCATTTCAAGATCAGTTTGTATAACTAAACTACTTCCATTTAAATATATATTAGAACTACTTAGTATTACTTTAGCTTTTGGATAATCAGATATTATTAAATTAATAATTTGATTTTTTAAATCATTTTCACCTACTTCTTTAGTAATGTTTAAACTATCATCTTGAGTGTTTTCTATTGAAATTTCTTCTTTATTCTCAACAATCTTTTTACTCTCTTTTATTTCAATTTCATTAGTACTATTGTTTCTTGGTTTATTAGCATTATTTATTTCTGTATTTTTTTCTTTTGAACTATCCTCTTTTGTTGGTAGCTTTTCTTTATTACAGAACTTAGTAATTTCAAGAGTCACTATGAGATCTTTATCTAAAAAATCTTTAATTAAAATTCTAGTATTAATTGCAAATGTAATAACTGGAATAAGTTTAGGTGCACTTTTTAAATTTAAAACTATTAAATCTCTACATCTATCTAATAAATTATCAAGAATAAGAAGTGGAGAATGTCCTTGTGATTTAAATGATTCATACACATTTAGAGATTCTTCCAATGATTTAATTGTAAGGGATTGTATAAAATTATCTATTAAATCATCATTTATTAATCCTAACGCTTTATACACCTTCTCCTTAGTAACCTTGGCCTTACCATCACTTAAATTTATTAATTTAGATAATAAGCTTTCAGAGTCTCTAAAACTTCCTCCTGATTTTCTAAAAATAATTTTAAATACATCTTCTTCGATATCAATATCTTCCTCTTTAGAAATATATTTTAATTTATCTATTATCTGTTTTTCATTAGCTAGATTTAAATCATATCTTTCAACCCTTGAAAGTATTGTTATAGGTAACTTATGTGATTCAGTTGTAGCTAGGATAAAAACTACATGACTTGGTGGTTCTTCTAAAGTTTTTAATAATGCATTAAAGGCTTCTTTAGTAAGCATATGTGCTTCATCAATAATATATACCTTCTTTTTTAGGATACTCGGTGAATAATTTACACTCTCTTTAAGTGACCTTATCTCTTCAATTCCTCTATTTGAAGCTGCATCTAGTTCAATAATATCTGTTGATGAATAATTATCTATTGATGTACACATTGCACATTTATTGCATACATCAGAATTTTCACTAAAGTTCTCACAATTAATTGCTTTTGCTAATAATCGAGCGAGAGTTGTTTTACCGGTCCCTCTAGGTCCTGAAAAAAGATATGCGTGAGATACTCTATTTTTTAATATACTTTGAATTAATACTTCTACAACACTATCTTGTGATAAAACCTCTTTAAAGGTCTTGGATCTATATTTTCTATACAATACATGGTCTAAAGGCATGAAATTATTATACCTTAAAGAACAAAATTTAAAATTGGGAAATTATTTAGAATTTCTTCTAGCTGCAGATCTTCTTCTTCTTTTCATTTTAGCCCAAACTTTCTTTTGAGTGTGTACTTTAGTTGTTTTTGGAGAATAGTATCGTTTCTCTTCTAATTTCTCCATAACACCTTCTCTAGTAGATTCTCTCCACAAAAGCCTTAGTGCTAAATCTATTGACATATCATCGTGAACAACAACTGACATATTTACTTCCTTTAATATTAAATAAACTTCCGAATTTTAACACAAAGACTATAGATTCAAAAGTGATTTAATACTATCGATTAAACCTATTTGAATTAAATCTTTAAATGTTACTAATAAACCAAAACCCATTAAAAGTATAAAACCACCCAATGTAATATAGTTAACTAACCGATCAGAGAACTTTCTTCTAGAAATCTTTTCTAATGTCATTATTAAAATATGGCCACCATCAAGAGCAGGGATTGGTAATATGTTAAAGAATGCCAAAGATAAACTAATAAAAGCAGTAAATGCCACTAAAAATGACAAATCATTAATAGATAGAACTGTGTTTACAGTATCAGCAACTAAAACTACACCTCCAACGTTTTTTGAAACTTCAGTATAGTCTCCACTATTTATTGCATTATTAATTACAGTTCCTAATGCTTTTATCTGATATACAAAAACATCATATGACATACTTACTCCCGAAGTTACATTTGAGTTGTATTTGATAAAGTAAACATCACCTAATCCACCACTTAACTCTGCACTTAATATACTTCCTTCTTCATTTTTAATTGGTACTACAAAGGTTTTTGTATAAACATCAAAAGTTTCAATATCTATAAATTTAAACTCTGTTTCTAAACCCTGTCTTGTTTGTAAAATTGTTATGAATTCATCAACATCATTAAAACTTACATTATTAATCTCAACTATACTCTCCCTTTCTTTAATATAATCCTTAACTCTACTGTCTTCATTTATAGCCACAATCGTTGCAGGAGCATATGTATATACATACTCTGTATTGTTAAATTCATAATCAGTTATATTAGCTATTGCAAATTTATATCCATTTACACTTAAAAAGATCGCTAATAATATAACAGCAAGTATTAAGTTCATTACAACTCCTGCGATTAAAACGATAAATTTTTGAAAGTATGGTCTATTTCTAAAACTATTTTTTGAAGTACTTTCAGTCTCTCCTTCTAAATCTACGAAGCCTCCTATTGGAAGTAATCTAATTTTATAATCTGTACCTTTATAATGTTTTTTAAATAATACTTTACCAAACCCTATAGAAAATTCTCTAACAGTCATTTTAAAGTACTTAGCAGTTAAAAAGTGTCCCAACTCATGGACAAAAACTATAATTGTAAGTATTAATAAGGTAATAACAATATTCATATTTGGTCAAGTTATATACTATCAAATTCTCTCTTCTTTTCTTCCGCAGTTATATTTAATCCTTCAATTCCATCAGAAATTATCTTTTCCAACTTTTCTTTGGATCTATCAACCTCATCTTCAGAAACTTTTTCAAGAGCTTCAAGTTCATCCATGTATTTTCTTCTTACATTATTTCTTACTCTAACTCTATGATTTTCTAAAATTTCACCTATCTCTTTTTTTCTCTCCTCACGAACATCAGTTGTAAGTGCTGGGAAATTTATATTTATTACTCCTGCATCACTAATATTAATTGACGCACCTAAATCTGCTTTTTGAAGAGATTCTTCAACTTGTTTTGTAATTGATTTATCAAAAACAGTAAATGTAATACCTAAATTACCGTTAAATACTGGTCTTCCAACATGAGATAACTGTGTTGATACCCCGTAATATTCTACAAAAATTCTATCAAACATCTTTACATTTGGTCTTCCAGCTCTAATCTCACTTAACTTCTCTTCTAAGGATAACTGTATTTCATCTAAGTCACTCTTTATTTTTTGTTCGTCAACTAACATATGTATTTAATTAATATTTTAAATAACTAAAAACCCTATCGTTTACAATTTTAAACGATAGGGTTAATTATTACTAGTACCAAATTCTTACTCCTCGGTTGGATTAGCAAATATTGTAGTACAAGTTGGAGCTTCTGTTACTTTAACTCTATAAAATTGAGTTATTTGAATCTTCTCTCCAATTTTTGCAATCATTTCATTTAAAGCATCACCTACGGTCTTTGTTTCATCTACAAAGAAATCTTGTTTTAATAAAACAACTTCTTTATAGAACTTTTCTAACTTGCCATTAATAATGCTCTCCTTAATATTTTCAGGTTTTCCCTCTAATCCACTCTGAGCTGCATCTCTTTCAACTTGCATAGTTTTTTCATCAATACTCTCAACAGTTATATATAAAGGATTTACAGCTGCAATATGCATTGCTAACTCTTTAGCAAATTTTTGCATATCAGGAGTATTAGCTGCAAAGTCAGTCTCTGATGCAACTTCTACAACTACAACTAACTTATTATTGTTATGAATGTATACTCCTAAAGTTCCGTTCTTAGCAACCTTATCTTTTCTTTTTTCACCTTTAGCAATTCCTTTCTCTCTTAAATACTTAATAGCTTCTTCTGTATTTCCGTTAGAATGCTCTAATGCTTCTCTAACTGCTGAAACACCTGCTCCTGTTTGACCTCTTAGCTCTTTTATTTGTTCTACTGTTACCATATTATTAAATTTAACAATTATTATTTTTTCTTGTTTGCGTCTTTTTCTATCTTTACTCTTTCAAGAATTCCCTGAGATTTTGACTTAGCACCTTTTCTAATTTTCTTAGGTTCATCTTTTTTGATAATTATTGTTTTACTTTCTTCACTAGTTTCCTCAACTTTTTCTACCTCCTCTACTATATTCTCCGTCTTTGTGATCTTAATTTCAACCTCAGAATAATCTTTTAAGTTATGTTTTATACCTTTTCCATTATTTCCCTCTAATACTGCATCTGCTAATTTAGTTATTAGATAGTCAATTGAACTAATAGCATCATCATTTGCAGGAATTACATAATCAATTAAATCCGGATTTGAATTAGTATCAACAATACCAACTACAGGTAGTCCTATTTTTTTACATTCTCTCACTGCAGATTTTTCATAGTTTGTATCAACAACTACAACTGCTACAGGCTTATCTGTTAATGTCTTCACTCCTGAGTACAATCTTGATAATCTAGCCCATTCTTTCTTCATTCTAGAAACTTCAAATTTTGTTCTATCTTCTACACCTTCTTCAAATTTCTTTTCTAAATCATTTAGATTGTCTAAACTCTGCTTAACTACTTTAAAATTAGTTAAAACTCCACCTGCCCATCTTACATCTACATAATATGCACCTGCTCTAATTGCATTCTCTTTAATAATTTCACTTGCTTGTTTTTTTGTTCCTATAAAAAGAACAGTTCCTTTTGAAGATATTTCAGTTAAAAACTCACATGCTTTTTTTAATTGCTCTTCTGTTTTGGAAATATCAATTATATGGATACCTTTTTTCTCTCCGTAAATGTACTTTGACATTTTAGGATTCCATCTCTTACTCTCGTGCCCAAATTGAACACCAGATTTTAGTAAGTCACCTACCTCTATTTTTACAGCACTTTTAGTTGTTGCTGTCTCAACTTTATCGTTAGACATAACTTCTCCTTTATAAATAATATACTTCCACAAAGAAGGGAATTTTCCCAAGGATTTATCTTTGTGTGTTGGTTTTATTAATTATTTCTAATTAACGAGTTAGATTATATCAAATTTTATCTAATTTTATAGGGTGTTATATATATTTTGATAGTTTATAAGTAATTAAGTGTAATTTGAGTGTCAGCTCTTTGGACAAAACTAATCGTAACATACTTAATACTCTAGGGATAACTGTAACAATAGACTCCTATTCCTATTTAATCTCTAATATTGGCTAATTAACAATTTCGAATTACTTCTTAGAAGGTTTTTTAACTCTCACAATATCTTTTACTTTAGGATAGTCAGGATGTGCCCAGAAGAAACCAAATCTACCCTTTTTTAAAAGATATTCTCTTTTATCTTCTGTTAATGGGGGCTTACCATACATCTCAATTAAAAATTCGCGTTTTAAAACGAAAGGTTTAGCATCTTTTACTTTAGGATAATCAGGATGTGCCCAGAAAGAACCAAATCTCCCTGCTTTAACAACATACTCTCGCCCATCTTCAGATTTTGGAGCTTCTTCATACTTTGATAAATCAAATGTTTCATTATTGTTATTATTACCCTCATATGGCAACATTCCTTTACACTTCGGGAAATCAACACAGCTATAAAATCTTCCATATCTTCCTAGCTTTATAACCATTTCTTTTCCACACTCAGGGCATTTTTTATCTGATTTACCTAATACTTTAAATTCATCTCTTTTTAAAGACTCTTCCTTTTCTTTAATCTGATCAATTAAAGGGAAATAAAAATCTTTAAGCATTTTAACCCAATCTTTTTTACCCTCAGCAACCCTATCTAAATCATCTTCCATATTCGCAGTAAAAGAATAATCTACAATATTACTAAAGTATTTAACTAAAAGAGAATTTACAGCAATCCCTATATCAGTTGAGTACAAATACTTACCTTCTTTTTCTACATACTTTCTAGAAAGGATTGTAGAAATAATTGAAGAATAAGTTGATGGTCTTCCAATATTTAATTCTTCTAACTTCTTGATAAGTGTAGCTTCAGAGTACCTTGCTGGTGGTTGAGTAAAGTGCTGTGAGCCTATTAGACTATTTAAAAACAGCTCTTCGCCAATATCAAGCTTAGGCAGAGTTACTTCATTTAAAACCTCGTTATATACCTTTAAATAGCCATCAAACAAAACTCTTCTACCGTTTGATCTAAACAAATATTTATCAACCTTAATATCTACATTAGATACTTCAAAGATTGCATCATTCATTTGGGAAGCTAGCGTTCTTTGCCAGATAAGATCATATATTCTTTTCAAATCTCCATCTAAATCAAGTTCATTTGAAGTTTTAGAGACATCAACAGGCCTAATACATTCATGAGCTTCTTGCGCACTAGACTTAGACTTATACCCTTTTGAAATTTCTGGCAAATATTCTTCACCTATCTTTTTTGATATATAGCTTCTTATCTCATCTAATGCTTTTTTTGAAATTGAGAGAGAGTCTGTTCTCATATAAGTAATATGTCCCATCTCATAGAGCTTTTGGGCTGCAGACATAGTTCTTTTTGATGTAAAACCTAGTTTATTTACACCTGACTGTTGTAACGTACTTGTTATGAAAGGTGGTCTAGTATTTCTTTTCTCATTCTTTGATTCTATAGAGGATACAATCCATTTTTCTTTCTCTAATTCTTTTACAATCTTTTTAACTTTATCAACATTTTCTAATTCTGCTTTTTTACCATCAATTTTCATTAAAGAAAAAGGAATGACTCCCTTAACTAATTTAACCTTTTCCTCTTCACCTTCTTCTTCCTTTTCTTCTTCGTTTATCTCCTTATACAGAGTGGTTGGCTTAGCTGTTTTAGTTTTAGAAAGATTTGAAACAATATCCCAGTACTCATCTTTTTTAAATTTGTTCCTTTCATCTTCCTTTTCTACAATAAGTCTTAGGGCAACTGATTGAACTCTACCTGCAGAAAGTCCAAACGAGATCTTTTTCCATAACAATGGAGATAACTTGTAACCTACAATCCTATCTAATAACCTTCTACCTTGTTGGGCGTTAACTAAATTAATATCAATTTGTCTTGGATTATTAATTGCCTCCTCTATTGCATCTTTAGATATCTCACTAAAAACAATCCTTTCTAGTGGTTTCTTACCTTTAAGCTTATTATCAGAGTCAATTGCTTTTAATTCTCTTGCTATATGCCATCCAATGGCTTCTCCTTCTCGATCTAAGTCTACTGCAAGTATTAACTTATCAGAATCCTTGTATGCCTTCTTAATTAAAGATAGTGATGTTTTATTTGTAACAATATATTCTGGTTTAAAATCATGCTCTACATCAATACCTAAATTACTTTTAGGTAAATCTACAACATGGCCTTTAGAAGCTATAACTTTATAGTCTTTTCCTAGATATTTATTTATAGTCTTAGCTTTTGAAGGTGATTCAACTATTACTAAATTCATAAAAATTTTACTAATACATATATATCTTTAAGATTTAAGTTTAACACATTCTAATTACTTTATTAATTTTTGAGCTTTTAAATACTCTATTATTTCATTTTCATCTAATAATATATCAGCATAATTCCTTTTTACAAGATAGTTATTACCTTCAAACTCTTCCGAGTATTTATTATCAATATAACAGTACACCTGCTTATTATAGTCAATTCCATATCGTGCACAAGATAATGTTCCACTTTTTATTCCAGCTTGCAAAATTACTAAGGCATCACTCATTCCTGCTATAAGCCTGTTCCTTTTGAGAAACAATCCTTTGTGAATTACGTCGTCAAATAAACTTTCTGAGATTAATAATCCACCACTCTCAAGAACCTTATTAAATAAGAAGCTATTAGACTTAGGGTATATGGAAATCAAACTTGAAGGAAATATAATAATAACCTTTCTTTTCTTATTAAGAAGGTACTTAATACTTAAAGAATCCAAACCAATCGCCCCGCCTGAAACTACTGAAATATCATGTTCAGATAGGCATTCAATTAGGTCTGTAAGCAAGCGCTTTCCTAACTCGCTTGGTTTTCTACTTCCCGAAATTCCGACCTTAGCGGTACCTAGCAGGTTAATATTACCCTTATAATAAAGGATGCTGGGTGGATCAGCTATCTGTCTTAAATTGAACGGATAAGCTTCATCAAAGTATGTAATAAATTCAATATTATTTTTAACTAAAGAGTTTTCTATATCTAATAACGATTTTTTCGATTTAATTGAACATTCTTTTAAATAAAGAAGAAGACTACTTTCAGATTCATTTTCGAGAAGATACTTAAATGTTACAGATTTAAAACTACTTGAGAAGCTCGATAGCAAAAGAAGTTTTGTAATTTTTGATATAGACATATAACTAGTTATACTATCTAGTTCTTACAAAGTCTTTACGTTGAGAATTATTTTGAAATTTCTGCAGATTTCCTTAACTTCTTATAAGCTTTCATTGAGACCTTTACTCTTCTTGTTTGACCGTTAATCTCAAGCTTAACTTTTCTTAAGTTAGGTTTCCAAGTTCTTTTAGTATTAGGGGCTTTAAATGACCAAGCTCCACCTCCACCTGAAGAACCTCTTCTATGTTTCTTATTTCCTCCAAAAGATGTTTTTCTATCTGTTAATTCACAAACTCTTGCCATATGTTCTTTAATTAAAAATGCTTGTAATTTTAAATTAAAATGTTAAATTTTGCAAAGGGATTATTACATTTGTTATACTTAGTCACGTACTTTAAAAAAACGCTGGAATAGCTCAATGGCAGAGCAACGGTTTTGTAAACCGTAGGTTGTGGGTTCAACTCCCACTTCCAGCTTATTTAAAGGCGTAAGCTTTTTTAAAATTATCCGGAGATGGCGGAGTGGTCAATCGCATCTGACTGTAAATCAGACGCCCTTAGGGCTTCGGAGGTTCAAATCCTTCTCTCCGGATATGTTACTAAAAAGTTATTATTACTCTACTCTTCAAAGCTATTCTGCATAGATCTTTTAAAGATATGCTAATTAATTATTCACTTAAGGTTGTTATTCAAGTATTTTGATATAATTAGCCATTGCTGAAATAGCTCAGCTGGTAGAGCGCACCCATGGTAAGGGTGAGGTCTCGGGTTCGATTCCCGATTTCAGCTTATTTAATTATTAAAGACTTCATTAAATAAATATTGTAGAATTTTTAATATATAATAAAACATATGATAATTTATAGTAGAAATACAGTTTTAGAGGCATTAAGATCAAAGGTTACAATAAATGATATCTATTTGGAACGAGATATTAATGTTGATAAAAAGATTGATAGCATTATAGAATTAAGTAAAAAAAGAGAGATTACAGTTAAATATATAGACAAACATGATCTTTTTAATAAATCTCCAACAAAAGATCATCAAGGCGTAATTGCAGATATAAGTTTTCATTATACTAACCTTAAAGATGTGTTAGATTACGATAAGAGTTTAATATACATAAGCGAAGCTACATATGAACATAACGTTGGGGCAATTATAAGAACTGCAGAGTGTGCAGGACTTGGAGGAGTAATACTTCCTAAAGGAGTTGAAATAACTCCACTAATAGCCAGAGTTTCAACCGGAGCAATTTTTCATATACCTATACTCTCTTATTCAATCTATCAAGCTATAAAGCAACTTAAAGATAATGCATTTGAATTAGTTGCAATTGAAAGAGGTGGTGAAAATATTTATAAAAGTAATATTAGTGGGAAACTTCTTTTAATAATTGGATCAGAAGATAAGGGTGTTAGTGGAAATTTATTAAATCACTGCGATAAAACAATCTCAATACCACAATATGGAGATATAAACTCATTAAATATGTCTGTAGCTGCGGGTATAAGTATTTATGAACATATAAGACAAAAGTTAAATAATTAGTATGTTTAAGAAAGAAAATGAAATATGGCTTTATTTAATAGGATGTTTAATATTCTTTGGAGTTTTAATATACATAAGTAGAGATCTCCTAATTCCAATAATATATAATCAAAAACCTATAATCGTGGAAACAGATTTTCAAAATGCCCCTGAAAAAATTATTGATAACACTCTTGATTACTATGCTAGATTAGAGACAAATTATGGGACAATTCTCTTTAACCTATTTGAAGATAATACACCTAACAATGTAAATAATTTTGTATATCTTTCTAATAACAACTACTATGACAATACAAAATTTCATAGATTAATATCTAACTTTCTAATACAAGGTGGGGATAGAAACACTTTAAACGATGATTTAACAGATGATGGTAAAGGTCGAACTGGATATTTAATTAAAGATGAAATAAATTGGGATAGTCTTGATTTATCAATAGAAAAAAGAAATAGCTTGACTTCCCTTGGATACTCCTCTACCCCTAATTTAGAATCAAAACCTCTTAAAAGATTTTCTCTAGTCATGGCAAGTAGTGGTCCTGATACAAACAGTTCCCAATTCTTCATTGTAATATCTGCAGTTGATGATTCAAGGCTTGATGAACTTAATGGTAAATTTAGCGTAATTGGAGAAGTAATTTCAGGAGGAGATATCTTAGAAGAAATATCAGATATTCCAACAATTAGCGATGCTACTGGGAACTTTCCAAGACCCACTCAAGATATAGTTATAGAAGATTTAGAAATCTATACTAGATAAAAAAGTTTTCTTGTAAGTATTTTGTAAGTTTAATTTATTAAAATTAGATATTTACTTACAAATTATGAAAAAGTTATTTAGCTATTTTAAATCCTTAAACAAGTTTAAGTTATTAATAATTAGTTTTAGTCTACTTTTATTTTTACAAACCTTAATACTTGCAAACATACAAATCCTTGATGGTAATGGAATATACTTTTACAAGGAGATACCAGAAGAAGCTTTTATAGATTCAAAAAGTGTATTAATTAAAGGTCTAGTTTTAAATCCAGGACTTTACTATTTAAACCAAACACAAACCTTATCTGATTTGATTACCAAAGCTGGAGGACTTGCTGAAAATACAGATTTAAATTATATAAATTCTAAATATGATTTAAATCAAATACCAGAAGCTGGTGCTGTGTATGAGATTAATTAAGCACAATACAATATCTACATATATTAGCTATAATATACATCTTATACAAAACCTTTTTTCCAACTTGTTATTCTCATTTTCAATAATATTAATACTAGAGTGTATCTTTACAAACCTAGCGCTTACCCTACTTCTACTATTTCCAATAATTGTATTAAACAGAAAGATAAATCGTAAATTATTAATACTAATATTTGCCATTTCTTTAATCTATTTAATTCATATAAATGTGACTAGTTTCAAAGATAAGATGAATAAAGAACTAAATACACAAGAATCCTATACAGCTTTTGTTATCTATCAAACTAAACCCCTAGACTACTCCCAAGAAATTGTAATGGAAGTTAAGGGATTAAATATGTATGTTAAAAGTAATATTGATAAATATTTAAAAATATCTCAATACGATGAAGTTAAAGTTAGTGGTGAAATTACTCAAATTAAAAATTTAACTAACTACGATTTATCTAGAAAAGTTGGGTTTGAAATTAAGAAAATAAATAATATTGAAGTCATAGATAATGGTAGCTTTTTTAAAGCTATACAATCTCTTAGAAATATTATTGAAGAAAGAGTTAATGAATCTTTTATTGAACCAAGTAACTCTCTTGTTAAGGGTATACTTTTAGGTTTAAAGACTAACTTAAGCGAAGAAAATAATTCTCTTTTAAAATATACAGGAATATATCATGTCATATCAGTTTCAGGCTCTAACTTTACAATAGTTTTTTCGCTATTTTTTGTTTTAAGTAACAGCATTAATAGAAAGCTTTTAAGACTTTTAGGAATAATCTTTATTATTTTATACTTCTTAGTTGTAGGGCTAGATATCTTACCAGCCCTTAGAGCGGTTATCATGATTATGCACAGAGAAGTCTCTCTGCATTTCGGACATATGTCCGATAGTTTGACTTCACTTACCTTTGCTTCGGCAATTATTCTGATAATCTATCCATTTTATTATCTAAATATTAGTTATCAACTAAGTATAATGGCAACACTAGGAATCATACTTGTAAGTCGTAAATTTAATGATTTAAAAATATTTATATTTAAGATTAAAGAAAACTTAAGTCAAAGTTTAGGAGCAATAAGCTTTACTTCTTTTATAACGTATATAAATTTTAGCGAAATTAATCTAAATGGAATAATTACAAACATATTTCTACTTCCATTAATACCAATTCTTATGGCAACCTCTGCCCTTACGATAATATTTAATGAAACAATATTATCTCCTCCTTTAATAATTCTAACTGAAATCACAACAAAAGTATTTTTTTTAATAAATTCTTTTTTTGAAAAATATATAGGATTAGTTTTTTCAGATAAGAATGCCCTATTTATACTGGGGTTTAGTTTAATAATAATTCTACTCATAGATATTTATAAATTTAATAAAAATGAAAAAAGAAATAACTATTCTTTTATTAATATGTATTAATATTTTTACTTTTATATCAATTAAGAATTTAAATAATGATTCATCAGTGGGTATTTTAGATGTTGGACAGGGTGATTCAATATTAATAAAAGATAAAAACAGATATGGAC
>JBGSZB010000013.1:0-2786 GCA_041750555.1 Candidatus Dojkabacteria bacterium
ATATTAATGGGTGAAGAAGTGGCCCCTAGAAAGAAATTTATTCAAGATTATAGTAGTGAAGCATTATTAGATATTTAATATGGAAAGTAATACAGAAAATAAAAACTTAATTAATCAAGATATAGTTAGCGAATTAAAGAAAAGCTATATTGACTATGCCATGAGTGTTATTGTTGCAAGAGCTCTTCCTGATGTTCGAGATGGATTAAAACCTGTACAAAGAAGAATTCTTTTTGCAATGCATAAAATGGGTATAACTCCAGGAAGTTCATATAAAAAGGTTGCTAGAATATCTGGAGAAACAATGGGTAAATACCATCCACATGGAGATAGTTCTATTAATGATGCCTTAGTTAGAATGGCTCAAGAATTCACAATGAGATACCCCCTAATAGATGGGCAGGGTAACTTTGGTTCTATTGATGGAGACCCAGCTGCTGCAGCCAGATATATTGAAGCTAGATTAGAAAAGATTGGAGCTGAAATTTTAAAGGATGTAAATGAAACAGTTACTTTTAACCCTAATTACGATGGTAGTGAAACAGAACCAGAAGTTTTACCTGCTGCCCTACCTAATCTTTTACTAAATGGAGTAGAGGGAATTGCTGTAGGAATGGCAACAAAAATACCTCCTCACAACTTAACAGAAGTAGTTAGTGGAGTAATAGCAATGATAGATAAGGGTAATCTTTGGGATATTAAAGAGTTGTCTAACTTAGCTATAAATTACGAAAAAGATGTAAACACAGAAGAAGATATTAAAAATTTACCATCTGGGAGATTCCATAAATTTTTATCGGATATTGAGACTAATGAATTAATAAAATATATAAAGGCTCCAGATTTTCCAACAGGTGGAGAGATTTACAATCAAAATAGTATAGAGAATGTATATGCAACGGGTAGAGGAGGAATATTAATGAGAGCAGTTTCCAAGATAGAAGAAAATAAACTAGGAAGATTTACAATAATTGTTACTGAAATACCTTATCAGGTTAACAAAGCAACATTGTTAGCTAAGATAGCTCAGTTATACAAAGATAAGAAAATTGATGGAATTTCTGATTTAAGAGATGAGTCTAATAGAGAAGGAATAAGAATAGTAATTGAATTAAAAAAAGATGCTAAACCAAAGACTGTTCAAAATCAATTATATAAATACACAGAGCTTCAAAAGAACTTTAGCATGAATATGTTAGCTCTTGTTAAAGGCGAACCGAGATTATTAAATTTAAAGGAGGTTTTAGAATATTTTGTTATTCATAGACAAGAGATAGTTATTAGAAAACATGAAGTTGAGTTAGCTGAAAGTAGAAAAAGAGAGCATATACTACTCGGATTAATGATAGCTCTAGATAACATTGATGAAGTTATAAATACTATAAGAAGTGCAAAAGACGCAGAGAGTGCTAAAAGTGATTTAATGACTAAATTTAAATTAAGTGATATTCAAGCACAAGCAATATTAGACATGCAGTTAAGAAGATTAGCCGCTCTTGAGAGACAAAAGATAGAAGATGAGTATAAAGCTATTGTTAATCGAATTAAAGAGATACTTAATATATTAAATAGTCCTTCAGAAGTATTAAAACTCATTAAAGAAGAACTACTAATGCTTAAAGAAAAGTATGGAGATGAAAGAAAGAGTAGAGTATTTAAAGGTGATGTGGATGAGTTCTCAGAAGCAGATTTAATTCAAAACGAAGAGACCTTTGTAACTATAAGTACACAGGGATATATTAAACGTATCAAATACGACACATACAAACTTCAAAAGAGGGGAGGGATGGGAGTAAAAACTATGGAGACTAAGGAGGATGATAGCGTTAGACATATATTTAAATGTAGTACACATGATGAAATATTATTTTTCACAAATAACGGAAAAGTTTACAGTATAAAGGTTTATGATATTCCTGAATATTCAAGAATAGCTAAGGGAATTCCTGTAGTTAACTTAATAAATATTAGTAACGGAGAGTTAATTACTAGTGTATTAACTAGAAGTGCTGAAGGAGACATATTGGATGAAGATATTGAGCAAGAAGGTGAAGAAAACAAAGAGAAAAAGGGAAAGAATTATAAGTACTTATTTATGGCAACTAAGATGGGTACTATAAAAAAGACTGCTATATCAGAGTACGATAATATAAGATCCAATGGACTTATAGCGATAAACTTAGTTGGTAATGATGAATTAATATGGGTAAAACCAACCACAGGAGAAAATGAAATAATCTTAGTTTCAAAACTTGCAAAATCAATAAGATTCAGAGAAAAAGATACTAGAGAAACAGGCCGATCGTCCCAAGGAGTAAGAGGAATCAAGCTTAAAGAGGGAGATGAAGTTATAGCTATGGATGTTTTGAGAAAAAACGAAGATTTAGTATTAACTATAGCTGAAAATGGTTTTGGTAAAGTAACTCAACTTGATCAATTTGGAGTTCAAAATCGAGGTGGATCAGGTATTTTTGCAGCTAGAATTAATAGTAAAACTGGTAAATTAGTTGTCGCTAGAATAATTGATCATCCAAATAAAGAACTTTTAATTTTAAGTGGTAAAGGTCAAGCTGTTAGAATTCCAACAAAAGATTTACCTGCAAGGAATAGACAAACATCTGGAGTAACTTTAATGAAGTTAAAAAACGATGATAAAGTTGCAGCTGCAGTTATAATATAATCCAAATTATAAACCTACAAATACTTATATAAATATCGCGTTTAAATGCGTTTTAAGCCCCTTCATATACTAAAGATGATATCTATATCGTCTACAAATATATAAA
>JBGSZB010000014.1:0-6018 GCA_041750555.1 Candidatus Dojkabacteria bacterium
TATAGATTAACAGTATTAGTAAAGAATAAATATTTAAAACAAGGTTTAGTGGTTAATGAGGACAGGAGTAATAGAACATCTCATATATTTTCATTTCCAGATGGTAATGTAGAAGATTTTTTAACAGAGTACTTTTTAATTTTTTTAAATCACGATATTTCAGTTATACTTTTATCACCATTTCCTGATAATAATGAAAAAGGATTAGTTTTAATTTCGAAAGAGCCTTTGCCTGAGGAATTGACTTCAATATTAAAATATTTTTTCTTTGATTTATTAGTATCAATAATATCTAATATTAACCATCAATATTTTAATGTAAAAGAGCGAAATGTTGAGAATAAAAATTTAGTTACTTCTATATTAAAAATGTGTGAAGATTTAATGATAAAATATACTGAATTATTTTATGTAAATAAAAGATTACTGCCATGAACCATATTATTCTAGCTAGACATACTCACAATATTATTACAGGGAATGAAGGTACTAAACCTAGTGATGGAGATATAACAGAGTTAGGAAAATCTCAAGCTTTAGAAATGAAAGAGTTTTTAAAAAGTTATGAACTTGACTGTATATTTACAAGTCTTTTTTTAAGAAGTATTAATACATCTAATATTATTAATTCAGATAGAAATATTAAAACAATTAATACTAATGCATTTAATGAATATATGTTAAGAAATGATGGAGTAGGTGTAGAAAGTGTTGCTATGGCTAAAGCGAGAACTATGTCTAAAATATATTCAATTTATGACATATTTAATAGTATTTTAATTGTAGCTCACAGTAGTATTAATCAAACTATATATCAATCCCTAACTAATTGTAGTTACAATGAATCAACTAAATTATTTAAAAGTTTTGGAGAGATCAGAGTATTAAGATATGATCATACCCTAGGAGATGATAGTTGGAGAGAAGTGGATATGTTCATACCCAGTAAGGAATAATATGCTTCGTTAAAAAGGTATACTTATGTTACTATGAGGTATTAATTATTATCTTGTGCTTATGAATGGAACATTTCTAACGCAGGTAATTCCCTACCTCGTGCCCAAAGGGATAAGTAATATTTCTCAAAAAAACATTAAGAATCTAGCCTTTTTAAGGCTTTTTTTGTACCTTTTTTTAGGAGTAATACTTTTACTGTTTGTATCAAGTTTAATACATGTTTCACCTGTAAAGGCAATTAATCCACCAGATCCTACTTTGTATCCTTATGGACCAAATGGTAATGGGATACCCATTAATTGTACGTTCTCTGATGGAACTGTTGGTCAATGTGATCCTTGGGGATTTGCTATAAAAAACTGTACCTCTTATGTAGCATACAGAGTAAACTTGAATAAAGGATATCCATTTCAACAGGGTTTATCTGGAACGGCATATCCAATATATAATGGAGCAACTGGTGCTGGTAATAGTTTGGGGAATGCGGGTAACTGGGATAACGCGGTCAGATATGCTTCTTCAACGGGATCTTCCTTCTATGTAGATAAAGTACCAGCTGTTGGTGCTGCAGTAGTATGGGATCCAGGAAGTACAACAGGGGGAGTTAGTGGAATAGGAAGTGCAGGTCATGTAGCTTACGTCGAAAAAGTTAATGAAGATGGTACGGTTGATATCTCAGAATATAATTATCCATCGCCACTCAAATACAATTATAGGGCTAATACAAAAGGTGATCATTATATTCACTTTAATTCTACTAATGACGGTATGACAGGATCATTGTCAGGCAATGTATATCATCCAGATGGTACGATTAATATTAATCCAACTCTTATAACTGCTACAGTTAAAAGTGATACAGATAGCAATATGGATTTTTACTATATTAAATCATATTTAGGCTCATACAGATTTAATAGATTACCTGCAAGAGAGGGAGATACAATCTTGCTTAGAGCAACTGATGGTTCAAATACTACTACTATAGAGGATGTATCAATATTTCCAGATATACCTGATGCAATATATACCTCTACGACTGAAAGTATTATTCTTGATAACATCTGCCATTATACAGATATTGGTTCAATAAATACTTATTGTGGAGGAATTCCATTTGTTGAAAGTGCTGGATGGGGTGGTCAATATGTTGTGGCAGGAGCTACTGGATCAGTAAGTAGTTTAGTAGCAGGAGTTATTATTGGTGGAGTTGAAGTATGTACATCTGCTCCAACTACAAGCTCAAATGTAACGGGTACAACTAAGGGAAATAATGGATGGTGGAGATCAAAAGCTAATATTAGTTTCTATGCTGATGCTCCATGTGGGTCTAATGGTTTAAAAACTTACTATTCTATCAACGGTGGTAGTCAACAAACATATACAGCTCCTTTTGAAATTAATCAAGAAGGTGTATTTAACATTACATATCATTCTGTAGATGGAAAAGGTAATGTTGAATCTAATAAAAGTGTAGAAGTTAAAATTGACTGGACACCACCTGTTACAACAGGTACTGCTACTGGTCCTAGAGATACTAATGGTATTTTTAGAAATGATGTAACAGCAGGATTGAATGCAACTGATAACTTATCTGGTGTTGAAAAACAACAATATACAACAGATGGAGGTAGTAATTGGATTGATAGGGGTGGAAACAACAATACATTTGTAATAAGTGGTAATGGAGTTTCTAGATTTCTTTTTAGATCTGAAGATAAAGCAGGAAACATTGAAGTCTCTAAAGATTCTGGTCCAATAATTATTAATAAGTATGTAATATTTAGTAATGGATCAAATAACAGTTTAAGATTTTTAAGATCAACAGGTCTAAATATCTCTGGAGATATACACTCAAACGGTACTGTATCATTTGAAGCTAATACAGGATCCATAATTGGTACTACTATTGAAACAGTAGGAGTGAATAATCTATTTGCAACATCTAATACTAATGTTACTGTTCCAACCATTACTAAAGGAGTTAATAGTGTTCAAATGCTTTCATATCCTTTAAGCATGTATAAATCTCTAGCTAGAGTAGTATTTCCATCTAGCTTATACATGAATTCAGTAAGTTCTACATATTCCGGTATTATATATGTAGAAGGTGATGTAACAATGACAGATGTAAGTTTAAGTGGTCCATTAAGTATTGTAGCAACTGGAACAATTACAGATATTACAACAAACAGTACATATCAAACTGGTGATCCAAATAACGGGGTTTTGCTTTATGCTGGAAAAGATGTAAATGTAAATAGTACTGGTAATAGGAATTTAGGACTTGTCTATGCACCAACTGGTACTGTATTTGTTAAAGCTACTAATTTAACCCTAAATGGAAGTCTTGTAGGGCGAGACGTAGAAATTGGTTCTACTACAACACTAAACTTAAGTTACAATCCTGGATTTAGTTCAGCAAGCTATACACTTCCATTAAGTGCAATGGGATTAGTAAAGCCTACTAATGTAACTACAACACTATCATCTGTTCCTAATTTAAGTAAACCAACTAATGCTTCTACAGGTATTTCAAATACAAAACCAAAAATTAGCTGGTATAGCGGTGTAGGTGCATTTGGTTATCAATTACAATTATCTACTTCATCTAATTTCTCAACAATAGCTTTTGATGGTTCATATGTATCAACAGTTGCTAACCCAACTTTGTTAAAAAGAACTAAATACTATTGGAGAGTAAGAAGTGTTAATGAGGCAGGTGTAAGTAATTGGAGTAGTGTTAGATACTTTACAACTTTGTAACTAGAATCGCTGAACACCAAGTTTACTCTTGGTGTTCAGTTGTTTATTAATTAAGTTCGTTTAGTAATTTAATAATCCATTTAGTAGCTCTTAATTCTTCACCCGTCTTTAATGGACCTTCTTTACCTAATACAAAAAATGTATCTTTTCCAATAACTTTTAAACCTTTCTCTTCCATTTTAGATGCAATTCTATTTGCTGCATATCCAAACATTCTTACAGCAAATTTAGTTACTGCAGATTGTCCCTCACTTGGTATTCCTGTATCAAATGCTATTCCATATTTGCTTTTTAAAATATTACTATCTATATTTTTTAAAAACTCTTGAGTATTTAAATATGGTCTACCTCCATGAGTTGGAGATCCCACTACTAATATATCTATATCTTTTAGAGTACTCATTGAAACATTCTCTGATCTTGAAATATTAACATTATGACCTTTAAAACCATCTTTAATTGCTAATGCAATCTTTTCTGTATTACCAAATAGAGAATCATAAACTATTAAAACATTCATATTCTATTATTAATTATATATCAATATGATTATATACCTTTAAACTTTACAAACAATACATTAGGTTGTTAGTAAAAATTACTGTACAACTCCATTCAACGCTACCAAGGTAGGTAGATGAGTCTTGCGAAACCATTTAAAAATGGCGGGAGACACGATCACTTATTCGAACCTTGGTTTATGATTACCCACAAATAATCTTCAATATTTTCTCATCAATCAAATCTCAAGGTTTAATGAACCGAATTGATTTTATAACATTATAATTTTGATTTGAGACACAGTTTATCCTTTATTTTCCCATTCAATAAAGAATTCCTTTAAAAAGTTAAGCATATATTTATGCCTCTTATTGGCAATTTTTTTAGCTGTCTTTGTATTCATCAAATCTTTTAGAAGTAATAACTTCTCATAGAAATAATTCACAGATGTACCTTGGTGCTTTTTGAATTGCTTTTTCGTCATCCTCCTTTTAATCTTTATACTGGGATCGTATATTGGTATCGATTTACTACCACCATAGGTAAAACATCTAGCTATGCCTATGGCTCCAATTGACTCAAGTCTATCTGCATCTTGGACAATCTTACCTTCAATTGATCTCATTTTATTCTTTGACAACTCTCCTTTAAAGGAAACGTTATCGACAATATGCGTAATTCTTCTTATATCATTTTCATTTAATTCCAAAGTTAATAACCATTTTCTTGCTATTTCGCCTCCAATCTTTTCATTCCCATCATGAAACTTAAAATCTGCAATATCATGTAACAACGCTCCGAGTTCTATAATAAATGTATCATTAATTTTTTCACCTTTAGCAATTAACTTTGAGTTTTCCCATACATGGGAGACATGTAAAAAATCATGTCCAGCCCCCTGATTTTCTAATTGCTGATGTACGAATTTAATTGTTTTTTGAATTATTTGATCTCTTTCCATACTAGATATCGATAAATTAATACTACTTAGAGTATATTATTAATATCTATTTGAGACAATATTGTGAAGGATTGCTAAAAGATTATAATTTAGACCTAAAAGACTCAGGTATATCACTAAATGTTATTATTGATATTTCTTTTAATGCTTCTTCTTTAGTAATACCGTATTTTTTAGCGTAAAGTTCATCAGTCGAGACGAAGACTCTATCGTTCCAGTCCAAACCTAAATCTAAAGTTATTTTTTCTAATTCATCCTCATTTGGTCCTTCGATCTCAATATATGTTTCTAACGCAGGCCATGTGTCGATTACAATTTCAGAATTTAAATAGTTCCAAGTATCTCTTTTATTTTCTTGATAGTTTGTTTCTTTAAGTCCTAAACCCTTAAATATTTCTCTTGCATTTTCAAAGGAATCGACTTTAATTTGTGCTTCTTTTTGATCGTATATATTGCCACCCTGTTCTGCATTCACCTTAAGACTTGCAGTTATCTTATTTCCTTCATCCCTAATTCTAGCATAGGTACAATTAATACCTGGATTAGCTCTATGGTCATATATAGCTCTACGCATTAATGTTTCTCCTTGAACATTAGTTGCTCCAAGTTCTCGTAATTTCACCAATATTTCATCTTTGTTTACAGGGTAAAATTTTACTTCAATTTCATTATTCATAATTATTATAAATAAAAAGTATTATTAATGATGTTACTGTTTTATTAAACATCCTGCAAGCTTCCTACAATGCTTTATAACTATGACTCAATTTCAAAAAAGTCTCTATTATCTAAAGCTTTTCGTGTAAAATCAACAGACCCTTCAATGTCAAGAT
>JBGSZB010000015.1:0-6856 GCA_041750555.1 Candidatus Dojkabacteria bacterium
AAACCATAGCATTTCTGCCCTGAGACATTGTAGTACCTCTTAAATTAGCTGAATCAATACTAGTTGGAGTAGGTTCATGTTCAAGTAATAGATACTCTACTTTAGATTCTTTAATGTATTCTATTGTTTTTAAGAATGGATCCATCTTAAGGATTTAATCTCTTTGGATTTCTAAATACATATGATGCTTCTCTAATACTTGGAAGTCCTAAAAGCTTCATAATAAATCGAGATGGACCAAATCCAAATCCTCCATGTGGTGGACAACCATATTTAAAGAAATCTAGATAAAATTGAATCTTATCAATATCCATACCTCTCTCAAGAGCCTGATTCTTTAATATTTCATATCTATGTTCTCTTTGAGCTAGTGTTGTTATCTCTAACCCATTCATTATTAAGTCAGCACTTTGAGAAAATTTACCATCCCCACTTCTCATATGATAAAAAGCTCTATCTGCTTCTGGATAATCTGTTGCAAAGATAAAATCATGGTTAAATTCTTTTTTAGCATACTCTCCAATTGCTTTTTCTTCTTCAGAAGAAAGATCTCCCTCTTTCTCACTAGAAATCCCTAATTTAGCTAAAACTTCCTTCATTTCAGCAATAGTCATTGATGGGAATGGTTGAGTTGGAATAACTAAATCAATTCCAAAGTGTTTTTCTATTTCTTCTCCCAATTCTTCCTTTAATCTTGTAATTATATGCACTAATATATCTTCCTCAACTTTCATAACATCTCTAAATGAATCAATGTAGGATATTTCAAGGTCCATTCCTGTAAACTCTGTAGAATGTCTAACAGTCATTGATTTTTCTGCTCTAAATACTGGTCCAAATTCAAATACCTTCTCAAATCCAGAAGCCATTGCCATTTGTTTATAGAATTGGGGTGATTGAGCTAAATATGCTTTTCTATCAAAATATTTTACTTCAAATACTTCAGATCCAGATTCACTTGGAGAACCAATAATCTTTGGAGAATGTATTTGTAAATAATCATTTTTATCAAAGTATTCTCTAGCAGCTTTTTCAAATAATCTCCAAACTTTAAATATTAAAAGATTCTTATCTTTTCTTAAATCTATCCATCTATAGTCCATTCTTTTATCAACTTCTGTCTCATTCATTCCTATCTCATTTACTTGTATCGGTAATGCTTCAGCTCTACTTAAAAGCTTGTATTCTTTCACCTCAACTTCTACCATTCCAGTTTCACTTTCAGCATTTATCATTTTCTCAGGTCTAGCTTTTATTTCTCCCCTAATTTCTATTACAGACTCAATAGTTACATCAGAAAACATTTGATAACCTACACATTGTATTTTTCCACTTCTATCTCTTAAATCTATAAAGGTGATTTTACCCATATCTCTTTTACTCTCTACCCAACCTTTTAGTAAAACTGTTTCTTTAATTAAATTTGGTATTTTATTTATTAATGTTCTTTCCATGAAATATATATTAATTATTATTGATTATACTTATTTTTATTATTTTTTACACTCTAGTATATTTTGGGGTATGGTTATTCTTCTGCTTTCGCAGAATCGTTATCAATATTTGTATTGAAGAATTTGATTAACATTAATTAATTTTAGCATAGATATTAGTATCTAAAAGTTAATATAAAAGATTAAAATTTGTATTGTAATACAATGAAATGTGTTTAAAATAGGAATATAATTTGATATTTAAATTTATATATGGAAGATAAAGAAATAATAACTACAGAGAGTTTAGATAATACAGTGGAGGAAGTTCAAGATGTTAAAGTTGATGTAGCAGAGAAAGATAGTTTAGAAAAGAAAGTAAGTTTTAAAGATAAGTTAAAAAAGTTTTTATCAAGAAGAAGAAATAAAGTAATTGTTGCAGTAATATTTCTTTTATTAATATTAGTTATAGGGGTAATAATAGCTTTAGTGTTTTTAAGAAATGAAGAAGCTGTAGTTGTATCTGAAAATATTGCAGAAGCTGAGGTATTTACTCAATATGACTACGTTTATAACACTGAAGATAATAAATTAGTTGCTTCAACTATTGATAAATCTAAACAAATAGATCTTTTAAAAAGCAATGAATTAATTGTTGATTATATTGTATCCCCAGATAAGAAAAGAATTGTTTATTCAATTTCAGATAAATTTTATAAATCTAAAATTACTTCAGAGAATCTAGATTTAACTAAAGTTAACTTTGATCCAGTAGCTTTTAAAGTATATGAATTAAATTTAGAAACTGGAGAAAATAATTTAATTTATACAGCAGAGAATATTAAATTAGGGAAAACTAGCGAACAAATTTATCATAAAAGACTTCTTGTATATCCAGATAGCTACGTATCTTATACAGACTATTATGGAAACGTTATAAGTTATCCAATTAGTTATACAGAAACTATTGATGATTTAGATAAAGGATATATGATTAACTATTTGCCATGGGATTTAAGTGAAGAATTAAGACGTAAGGAATTAAAGTTAATTGATATTAATGATGATTCAAATAAAGTTTTACTAGCTTATGAGAATAAATTAATTGAATATGATTTAGTAAATAAACAATCTAAAGATATAAATTTAGATGGTGATACTTTTAACAACTGTTACATTAATGCTAATGGTAGATGGGCTAATACATATTTGAACATAAATGTCTCTTGTAATGGCTCTGGGCAAACTCGAGTTTATAAAATAAATGGAAGTAGTTTAGAAAACATTACCTCCCATATAACTGATAAACCTTATGCATACATTCTAAACCTTACAGATGAATATGTATTAATTACAGAATCCTTAAGTCATTACAATAATACTGCAAATTTCAGAGTATTTAGATTTGAAGGGTCTACATCTAGCGTAATCTCAAACTTTGAATATCCAAATAATGTTGTTAATGTTGAAAACGATTTAGGAGAGATAATGTATGCACAATCAGTATATGATGAAACAAAACAGTATGGTGCATATAGAGAATTTATCTTTAATACTGTTGACGAATCAAACAAGATTACTGAACTATTTAAACTAGAATTACCTGTTGATATAAACGAATTAACATATTTAAAGGATAGTAACTTAATTACTTACTACAGAAGATTCTATGGATATGGTGATGTAGTTATTGAATATGTTAATGTTGATTTAGAGACTCAAGAATCAGATGAACTATTGTATACTAAAGTACAAAGTGGCTCTGTATTATCGTACAAACCAAAACTAGTTTGGCTAAATCTAGATTAAATAGATAGAAAATCAACGTAAGTTGAGGTTTTGAAGTTTTTTAAAGTAATAGGATCCTATTGGATATTCCAAGCAAATCTGACAAATGGTTCGCGTACACAAGTAAATATTTTTACATATTTACTAGACTTACCTTAAACTTGCTAGAAATATCTATCTAAATATTACCAAGAGGGTGGGTTTTAAACAATAGAAATATAACTAGAGAAATATAACCTAAGGATAGAATTGATATATTCTTAATATATATGATTAGATAATTGTATTTTGTACAGGCTTTGCTTCAAATACTTCTACCTTTTTTTCAATCTGTTTAGAAGGTTGTCCAGAATAAACTGGCATTCCAAATGTAAATTTACTACCTACCTTTAATTTACTTTTAATATACAATCTACCATCTAATATCTTTATTAAATTAAATGTAACGTATAATCCTAATCCTGTTCCTCCAGGTCTCACTATTTGTAATTTTTCACCTAATGGAGATTGTATTGGAGCATCATCAAGATATTGTTTAGCTCTAAAAAACTTGTTTCCTAATCTTTTAACATCATCATCTGATATTCCCATTCCTGTATCTAGATAATCTATATATACAAATCCATCCTCTTTATACATCTTAATTTCAACACCTCCCTTCATTGTATATTTAGTTGCATTACTTAAAAAATTATCTGAAACTTCTTGAATTCTTGTTCTATCTGTATATACAAACATCTCTTCATTTGGTTTTTCATACTTTAAATACAATCCTTTTTTCTCACACTCTTTACCAAATGCATTAATTGATGCATCTATTACTTCTAACATATCTACTTTTTCAAGAAGTAGTTGAAATCCTTTACCATCTGCTTTAGTAGCTGATAGTAGTGTTTCTATTAATGTTACTTCACGTCTTGCAGAATCTAATCCAATTTCAGAATATTTTTTAACTTTTTCATGTCTATTTAACTCAGGGTCATTACTTATTACTTCATTTAACATTACTAATGCATTTCTAACTATTGACATTGGAGTTCTTAATTCATGTCCCATAATATCTATCATATCTCTTTCATGGTTTCTTAATGTTTCTAATTGTTTTAATGCATTCTCTAAGTTTTGTTGTATAACTTGAGATTTTGTAAATAGATTAGCATTTTCTAAAGCTACTGATATTTGAGTTGAATATGTAGCTAGTAATTGTTGTTGATTATTATCTATCTCTTCTTTAGTTTTATCTTTTAGTAAATATGTAATAACTCCAACAGTTTTAGTTCTAAACTTTATTGGATATATTGCAAGGGATTTAATACCTATTAAGTTACCTATTTGAATTAATAATTGAGGAGGTAATACTGTTCCAAACGCTTCATTAATATCATTTGTAAAGTATGGTGTTCCAGCCCTTATAACTTTAATATATGCATTACTTCTATGCTTTTCACTATTAATATCATCAATTCCATATCTATCAAAGCCTCCTAATATCTTTTCTATTTGATAAGATAATTGATTTTGACTTACAGCTCTAATACTTAATTTAACCTCTCTATCATCTAATGAGGCTAATACAGCTCCTAACATTTTTTCATCTTGTGGTAGGGAGTCTACAGCAGCTTGTGAGACTCTTTTAGGATCTAATGTCTGTGATACACTAGAAGCTAGGTTGTATAGGGATGTTAACTCTTTGTTTTTATTGGTTAATTGGATAACTTGATTGTTAACTTGCTCAAAGAGATTTGCGTTATACAAAGCAATAGCCATTTGATTTGTAAATGTATTCAAGAATTGCTCTTCTTGCAAAGAAAGTTCTTCGTTCTTCCAACCTAAAGCAATCGTTCCTATTACCTTATCATTTACTATCAATGGACTTACCACTAAAAGTTTTATCTGAAGCCTTGTTAAATTTACTATTCTTTTTGCAAAAAACTTATCCATAAGCGGTATAAGACTTTCCTCAACATTCTTTAAAGTCTTTATACTTCTGTCATTTATAGCCATTGTAAATATATTACTTGGATCACTCAGCGGATATTGGATCTCATTTATTTTTAACCTTGTAGCTGATTCAACAATTTTCTCAACTACTGATGGTATAGAAGTTTTGTAAAGTCTTAATCCTCGAGATTTCTCATCAAATAATAGCACTGCAGTTAATGCTACCCCTACTACACTTGGAATTGTCTTAAGCACCTCATCAAGCACACCATCAAGATTTTTAAACTCTACTATTAGTTTCGATATCTTCTGTATAGCTGCGAACCTTCTTTCTACAAGATCAACTCTATATTCTTTATCACTAGCACTATTTGTTTTTGTTCTACTGAAAAATCCCATTATCTTATATATTTAATCAATAATTCATAGTGCTCTGCCAAAAGGTCTAAGGCAATATCCCACCTTTTGTCATCCTTTTTTAAAGGATCTCTATCTCTTTCTTCCTCTATTTGATCATGAACCTTACACGCCTCAATTAAAAGTTCGGCTGAACTTAATGCAACTTTCTCATCTAAACCTAATAAAAAATACTCTCTTTTCGTCACTTCAAGAAACATCTTATAGTCCTTAAAATGATGAGATCTCCATTGTAAGCACTCCAAATTTCCTAGTTCTAATGATTTATTAATATTACCTATTCTTTCAGTACTATTTTTATTTAGAATTATACTAAATCTATTAGAAAGATTATCTCTTACCTTCTCCCAATATACCAAAGAATCTTTTCTACTATCATCGAGTGATTCTGCTAAATCATGGTTTATAGTAGCTTTTTTAAGAAATAAGCTAGTTTTATTTGCCTCTTTGATTGTAATCTTAAAAACAGCCGACTCTACTTTAATTTTTTCCCTAAAGAATTTATGGAGGAAATACCTATATAATAATGGATTATGTATATTTGACTGTGCATAGCTATGGTATAACCAACTTTTTACATCTGTCTTAGCTATTTTTCTTGAAAAATCAGTCATACGTCATTCTAATATTTGCACCAAATAAAAACAATAAATTGATTAAATTACTAATAGTTCAAGATGAAATATTATACACTCAAGCGAATGCTTCACTATCTTCTGTATTTCTTAATTATTCCAGATAAAACCTCTGCATACTTCTTTAAAAAATCTAATTCCTCATCAAAGTTATCTCCATTTATCTTACCAAACATAATAGCACCTATACACTTATCATTAATGATTAAAGGAAGTGATATACCAACTGTTATCTTATGTACTTTATCTAAATATTTTGCTAAAAACATACTTATAGCAGGATAAGCAAAATATATTAAACTATCTGTGATATTAATCTTCTTATTTCTTATAGTATCTACCATTATATTATCTTTATCTGACATTGGTACTTTTAATTTTTTAAAAGGTTCTTTAATAATTTGAAGAGAAATATTTGAAGAATTATTGGTTGTTAAGGTAACAGCCCATAGGGTATCACCTTTAACTAAGGTAATAAATCCACTGTAAAGTCCTAATTTAAAAACAATATCATCTACAGATATTTGCATTACTTCTTCTAATGATTTTGCTTCTGCTAATTTAGAATAGATCTCCCAAACTTAATTTAAACTATCCATTATTGAAAATCCAAATAGCTTAGATGTTTCTAAGGCTGTTAAG